>NZ_JBHVOC010000016.1:0-221574 GCF_044142145.1 Streptomyces sp. BK79 | reverse complement strand
GCCCCCCCCCCCCCCCCCCCCCCCCCCCCCCCCCCCCCCCGCCCCGCATGCTTCACACCTGGGGGCCGCCGCTCGGGCTCAGTCGCGCAGGAGCCGTCGGGCGGTGAGGGCCAGGGTCATCTCGACCAGGTCGGCCGGGCGGGCCAGGGAGCGGCCGGTCAGTTGCTCGCAGCGGCGGAGGCGGTTGAGGACCGTGTTGCGGTGGCAGTAGAGGCGTTCGCCCGCCCGTTGCGCCGAGCCGTCGCAGTCGAGCCACGTGGTGAGGGTGTCCAGCAGCACCTCGCGGTCGGCGGGCTCCAGGCGCAGCAGCGGGCCGAGTACCTTCTCGGCGAGGGCGCGGCCCAGCTCGGGGCTGGTGACGACCATGGCGGCGGGGAGGTGGTCGGCCAGTCGCACCGTGCCACCGCCCGGGGGACAGATGTCCAGGGCCGTGTCGGCCAGCCTGCGGGCGTCGCCGACGGCGGCGAGCCCGTCGACGGGGCTGCCGATCCCGACGCGGAGGCCGGCGAGCGGTCCGCAGGCCCCGGAACCGGCGTCCTCCGGGTCACTCGCCGGAACGTCGTCGCCCGCGCCGACCAGCACGATCCCGTAGTCGACGTCGGCCCCGGCGTGCCAGTGGACGCGGGCACAGGACGGTACGGCGGCGGCACGGGCGGCGTCGCGGCGGGCGGGGTGCACCCCGGTGACCGCCACGACGACGTACCGCCCCTGTTCCGGCAGGCCGAGCGCCTGGGCGGCCTCGGGCAGGTCGGCGATGCGGCTGGTGCCGTCGAGCAGCCCGGCCGCCAGCAGCCGGACCCGGTTCTCGCGCCGCCGACCCAGCTGCCACTCGGTCTGCCGGTAGGCGTCGCTGACGAGGGTGCAGTGCTCGTCGACGAAGTTCCACACGTCGGCGGCCACGTGCACGAGGAGGCGTACGTCCTCGGGGGCGGCCTTCGAGGTCTCCTCGACCAGCCGCTGCCACACCAGAGAGCCGCCGAGACGGAAGGCGTGCAGCAGGGCGTCCAGCGGGAGCCCCTGCTCGGCGCGGGAGGCGCCGATCCGCCAGGAGCAGCGGCGGGCCGCCTCCCGCGCGCCGCGGGGGTCGAGCAGCGAGGTCACGCTGTGCCGCAGCGAGCGCTGGGCCTCCTGCCAGGTGGCCTGCGGGTCCCGGGTGATGGCCGCGCGGTAGGCCGGCTCCTGCTCCCGCAGCAGGGCCACCAGCCGGTCGGTCAGGTCGGGCAGGTCGTCGAGCAGCGCGCGGGCCGCCCGGTGCAGGACCCGCAGGGCGTCCGCGTCCATCAAGGACGCGACGCTCGGTGTCCGCGGGCGTGGAACGGGCGTCAGTCCGGTGCGGATCGCTGCTCGTGACCGTACGGCGTGCTGCATCGCGGTCCTCCCCAGGCCAGGGCTTGCGGAGGCGCCCCGCGACGGGCCGTCCGCCCGCGCCGGGCATGCCCCCTGACTCGTCCTGCCCGAAGGATGGCATACCGTCCGGTCGGTCCCTAGGGTTGTGCACCGCTCTTTTCGGTCACGGCGGCCTGCTCGGCGTTCTCGACCATGCGGGCCAGCTCCAGACGGGACCGCACGCCGAGGGCGGCGAAGACCTTGCGGAGGTGGTAGTCGACGGTGCGGGTGCTGACCGCGAGGGTCAGCGCGACCTCCCGGTTGGTGGCGCCCTCGGCGACGTGCCGCGCGATGCGCAGCTGCTGCGGCGTCAGACCGGTCAGCGCTCCGGCGCTCCCCGCGCGCGGCCCCGCGCCCAGCGCCCGCAGCTCGCCGCGCGCCTGGGCCGCCCAGACGCCGGCCCCGCAGCGGTCGAAGCCGGCCAGGGCGGTGCCGAGGCGGCCGCGGGCCTCGCGGGGTCTGCGCCGCCGGCGCAGCCACTTGCCGTACAGCAGGGCGGTGCGGGCCCGTTCGAAGTCGCCGCCCGCCTCGTCGTGCCGGGCGAGCGCGCGCAGGTACAGGTCGTCGGCGCGGTCGGGCGGCGCGAGGAGGGCGCGGCAGCGGGCCAGTTGCGCCTCGGCCTGCGGATCGGCGCCGAACGCCGCCCAGCCGGCGAAGTCGTCGAGGACCTCCCGGGTGTCCTCGTGGCGTCCGGCGAGGACGGCGGCCTCCACGAAGCACGGCACGGCGAGCCGCCACACGGCGAAGTGGCCGCGCCCGGGGCCGGGCAGGACCAGGAGTCCGAGCCGGTCGGCGGCGTCGAGGGGGCGCCCCCGGCCCAGGTCGGCCCGGGCCGCCGCCCACTCGGCGAGGGTCGCCGCCTGGGCCAGCCCGTGCCGGCGGGCCGTGGTCAGCGCGGCGGCCACGAGCCGGGCGACGGTGTCCGGCTCGTCCTCGATCGACGCCGCGAGGGCCAGGACCGCCTGGTGGTGGGCGGCCGTGTTGCGCTGCCCGGTCCGCAGCGCGGTGCGCAGGCCCTCCTCCGCGTGGGCGCGGGCCTGCGGGTGCCGGCCGGCGCGCAGTTCGGCGTAGGCGAGGTACTCCAGCGCCTGCGGCACCAGCGAGTCCGACCCGTGCTGCCGGGCGGCGGCCAGGGCCCGCGCCCCCGCCCGGCGGGCGGCGTCCACGTCTCCGAGCAGCAGGGCGGCGGACGCGGATCTCAGCAGTCGCTCGGGCCGGTCGTCGGTCCGCGCCCGCGCCACCACGTGCCCGAGCGGCTCGACGGCCCGGTCGAGCCGCCCTTCGAGCAGCGCCCGCATACCGACGCGATGCTCACTCAGAGCACCGGCCGCGAGCCCGGCGGGGCTCAGCGGTTCGAGCCGCCCGGGGGGCGGGGGCTCGGGCGCGGGGGTTTCGGATGCGGGGGTCCCGGGCGCGGGGGTGTCGGGTGCCGGCGTCCCGGATGCCGGGGTCTCGGATGCGGGGGTCCCGGGTGCCGACGTCCCGGATGCGGGGGTCCTGGGTGCCGGCGCCCCGGGTGCCGACGCCCCGAGTGCCGGCGTCCCGGACGCGGGGGTGTCGGGTGCCGACGCCCCGAGTGCCGACGTCCCGGACGCGGGGGTGTCGGGTGCCGGCGTCCCGGATGCCGGGGTCTCGGATGCGGGGGTCCCGGGTGCCGACGTCCCGGATGCGGGGGTCCTGGGTGCCGGCGCCCCGGATGCGGGGGTCCTGGGTGCCGGCGCCCCGGGTGCCGGGGTGCCGGATGCGGGGACGGATGCCGGGGCTGCCCCGGGGCCCGTCTGGGGCACCGGAGCCGATGGCCCAGGCACCGGAGACCCGGGCCCCGGGGGCGGTGCCGGTGCCGGTGCCAGGGTCTCGGCGGGCGGCCGGGGTGGAGGAGCCGGGGACTCAGGCGCTTCGGGCGCGGAGGACTCCAAGGACTCGGGCACCGGGGCACCGGGAGCCGGGGAGATGGGCGTCAGGGCCTCAGGGCCCGGGGACGCAGGGGGCGCCAGGGAACCGGGCGCCCGGGACGATGCCGGCGCCAGGCACCCGGCAGACGGCTGGGGCCCGGCAGACGGCTGGGGCCCGGCAGACGGCTGGGATCTGGCAAACGGCTGGGACCTGGCAAACGGCTGGGACCTGGCAGACGGCTGCGACCCAGCAAGCGGCTGCGACCCAGCAGACGGCTGCGACCCGGCAGGCGGTTGCGCCCCGGGCGCCCGGAGGGCAGGCGCGCCGGACTCGGAGGCGTCCAGGGAGCCGGGCGCCTGGGGTCCTGGTAGGGCGAGGGTCGCCAGGCAGGCCGGGAGGTCGCCCGCCGCCCAGGCCGCGTCGGCGGCGGCCTGGGCGGCGGTCGCCGCGTCGGCGGGCGCGTCCTCGGCGAGCAGGGAGGCGGCGAGCAGCAGCGACTGGTGGGCGTCCCCGACGGGGCCGTCCCGGAGTTCCATCAGGCCGCGCACCAGCTCGGCCCGTCCCCGTACGGCGGCCGGCGCCGCGCAGTCGCGGGCGGCGGCGAGCAGGGGACGGACCCGGTCGGGACGGCCGGCGAGCAGCGCCTGGGAGGCCGCGGCCGTGAACCGCTCGGCGCGTGACGGGCCGTCCGCCGTCAGCTCGGCGGCGCGGGCGTATGCCGTGGCGCGCAGCCGGTGCGAGCCAGGCACCGTGCCGTCGGCCGCGACCGCCGCCAGCCGGTCCGCGAGCGTCGGCGCGGGCGCGGGGCCGGCCAGGGACCAGGAGCGGTGCAGCAGCGCCGGGAGCGGCTGTCCGCCCGCCGCCAGCACGTCGGCCAGCGCCCGGTGGACGGCGCGGCGCCGGTCCGGCGCGGCGGCGGCATGGACCGCGCGCCGGACCAGCGAGGCGTGGAAGCGGAGCCGGTCGCCGGTCAGGGCGAGCGGCGCGGGCAGCGGGTCCAGGGAGGGCACCGCCCCGGTCGCCGCGCTCAGGTGCCGTACGGCGTCGAGGACCGGGCCAGCGTCGACGTCCGGCCCGTCCGACGCACGGAGGGCCGCCGCCACCGTCAGCAGCAGGTCCCGGGCGGGTGCCGACAGCCCGGCCGGTCCGGGCCCCGCCACCTCCGCCAGGGTTCCGGCGTCGGCCAGGGGTCTGGGCAGGGGCCGGTGTCCGCTCAGTTCGGCGGGTGACAGCCGGCGGACCAGGGCGAGGAGCAGGGCCGGGTTGCCGTCGGCCTCGGCGAGCAGTTCCTCGCGCACGGCGGGGTCGGCCGGCCCGTCGGTCACCTCGTCGAGCAGGGCGTCGGCCCACGGGGGCGTGAGCGGGTCCAGGCGGACGACCGGCATGCGGGCGTACTCATGGTCGACGGCCCGGTCGCCGGCGACGGAGAGGAGCAGCCCGACGCGCCCGGCGGTGTGCAGGCGTTCGGCCGTGCGGGCCAGGGCGGCGCGGGCGGGGGCGTCCCACAGGTGGGCGTCGTCGACGCACACGAGTGCGGGGGCGTCGCCGGCCGCCGCCCGCAGGGCGCGGAGCAGTTCCTCGGCGTCGGCTCGCGCGGGCCGGCCGGGGCCGGGGCCGAGGTGGAGTACGGGACCGGCCCGGAAGGAGTGGGCGGCCCACCGGAGGAAGGTGGTCCGGCCGAGTCCGGGTTCGCCGGTCACGAGGAGGTGGCCGCCGCGGGTGCGCAGCCCGTCCAGCAGGGCGCGCACCGCCTGGCGTTGGGTGCTCCGGCCGTGGATCCGCACGGCCGTGGGTACGGTCGTCTCTCCGGTCATTCCCGGGAGGTTACGCGCGCGTAACCTGACGCGGAAGCCATCGGTCCGCCGTGGCCCTCCGCCGCACCGGCCGTGTCACCTGCGGTTGTCGCCGCATCGCCGGGAACGGGCACTGTGCCGCTGCCCAGCGGACCGGGCCCGGGGCCGTGCGGCGGCACAGCGGACCGGGCCCGGGGCCGTGCGGCGGCGGCACAACGCGCCGACGGCGGTCGCCACGTGCGCGCGACCGCCGCCGGATGGTGCGTGCGGAACGTCAGGAGGCGTGCGGGCAGTTGCCCCGGTACTCCTCGATGGCCAGGCTCGGCCGCGGCAGCGGGCACAGGAACTGCTCGTAGCGGGTGTCGTTGTCGATGAACCGCTTGAGCCAGGAAATGCTGTACTTCGCGATCGTCGTGTTCGACGTGTTCGGCGCGAAGTGGGTCGCGTTGTTCAGCTCCAGGTAGGCCCGGTCCGTCCGGGACGGCAGGCTGGAGTAGAACGGCTCGGAGTGCGAGGAGACCGGGGCGACGCTGTCACCGTCGGCGCCCACGATCAGCGTCGGGGTGCTGACCTCGGGCCAGGTCTTGTCCGTGTTCCAGGGCGTCAGGGGGATGGCGGCCTGGAGGGAGGGACGGGACTTGGCGGCCTCCAGCGAGCCGCCGCCGCCCATCGAGTGGCCCATGACACCGAGCCGGCTGCTGTCGATCCGCCCGCGCACGGAACTGCGCTCGGTGAGGTAGTCCAGCGCCGCCAGCAGCTGCCGGCCGCGCGAGTCGGGCTGGTCCAGCGTGGTGTTGGTGTCGATGGTGAACACCACGAAGCCCTGCGAGGCCAGCCGCGGACCGAGCCAGGCCATGGAGGACTGGGACGCGGTGAAACCGGGGGCGACGGCGACGGCGCCGAACGTGCCGTCGCTGGTGCTGGTCGGGTAGTAGATCGTGCCGCCGCCGAAGCCGGTGACCGCGAGCGAGGAGACGCTGGTGTCCGCGACGGAGTACGGGCCGCGCAGTGCCTCGATGCTGGACTCGGTGGGCGCCGGGCCGCGCTCGTAGGGGTTGTCGGCGGCCTGGGCGCCGGGGCCGGTGAGGGTGCTGAACGCGACGGCGGCGGCGACGGCCGCCGTCACGCCGGCGAACCGCCGCCGGACTCCGCGCGACGCCGGTCGCGTGTCCCTGGGGGCGGCCTGGGTGTGGGGGTTCTGCTCCACGAGGAGTCGTCCTCTCTGTCGTGGCGAAGGGGACCGGCCGGTGGTCGCACACGGCCCGGGACGCGTGGGGTCGCGTTCCGGGACATCCGCCGGACGGGGTCGCCGATGAGCTGGCCGTGCCACTGTCGAGGGGTGGTGCGGTCGGGGGGATCGGCAGAATCACCGGTCTCGTGCGACGGGTGGGGCGGGGCCCGCCCCTTGCCCGGTCCCCGGGGCGGTGTGGCACGCTCGGGTCGGCCGGGCGTCGCGCGCCGGTCGCGGGGAAGGGACGTCGGCGGGCCCGGCCCGGGTCCGGCATCGTGGAGAGGCGACGGGATGCGTATCGGTCTGCTCGGCACCGGCCCGTGGGCGGACATGGCGCACGCGCCCGCCCTGAGCGGGCACGGCGCTCTGGAGTTCACGGGGGTGTGGGGGCGCCGCCCGGACGCCGCGAAGGCGCTGGCGGACCGGCACGGCACGCGGGCCTACGACGACGTCGACGCCCTGCTCGCGGACGTGGAGGCGGTGGCGGTGGCCCTGCCTCCGTCCGTGCAGGCGGAACTGGCGGTGCGCGCGGCACGGGCCGGGTGCCACCTGCTGCTCGACAAGCCGCTCGCGACGACGGTGGCGCAGGGGCGTGCGGTGGTCGACGCGGTACGGGCGGCGGGCGTCGCCTCGGTCGTCTTCTTCACCGCCCGGTTCCAGCCGGAGACGGAGGCGTGGATCGCCGGACAGGCCGCGCGGGACGGCTGGTTCACGGCGCGGGCGCAGTGGCTCGGCGCCCTGTTCGACGGGGGCGGCAGCCCGTTCGCCGCCTCGCCGTGGCGACGTGAGAAGGGCGCCCTGTGGGACGTGGGACCGCACGCCCTGTCCGTGCTGCTGCCGGTCCTCGGTGACACCGGGCGGGTGTCGGCGGCGGTACCGGGGCCCGGGGACACCGTCCACCTCGTCCTGGAGCACGCCGGCGGTGCGTCCAGCACGGTCACGCTCAGTCTGACGGCGCCGCCCGCAGCGGCGGGTGCGGCGGTGGAGCTGCGGGGCCGGGCGGGCGTGACGCTCCTTCCGGAGGCCGCCGAAGGACCGGTGCCCGCGCTGCTGCGTGCCCTGGACGCGCTGCTCGCCTCGGCCGCGGGCGGGCGACCGCACCCGTGCGACGCGGCCTTCGGGCTGCGTGTCACCGAGATCCTCGCCGAGGCCGAGGCGCTGCTTAACGACGGGCGGTGACCGGTCAGCCGCCGCCGTCCCCCTGACCGGACGGCTCGAACGGCTCGTCGCTCCACCGGAACCAGGCCCGCTCGCCCCGGACGTGCAGCAGGAACTCGGCGACCGGGCCGTCGGGGGAGATCAGCCGCACCCGTCGTTCGATCTCGGCGTAGACCGCCTCCCACTCCGCCCCCGGCCCCGCGTCGTCCTCCTCTAGGAGGGCGAGTTCGCGGGCGAACAACTCCTGGACGGCCCCGTACGCCGGGCCGGCGCGGAACCTGCCGGACAGCCAGGGGAAGTCCGCGTCGTCGATGACGATCTCCCCGATCCCGGCGCCCGCACCCGGGTCGTCTCCCGCGTCCGGTGCCGCGCGCACCTGCCAGACCTCGCCCTCGAACCCCACGTCGCCTCCGCCGGCCGCCCCGTCGATCACCGTGCGGGCCAGCATGCCATCCGGCGCCCCCGCCGGTCCGGACGACTCCCGGCCCGGCGGGGGGGGCGTACGGCTTCGCCGCCCCGGCGTGCGGGAAGCGGCGCGGCGTAGGAGCGTGGTGGTGTGCGATGGGTGTCGGCGCTGCCACCGCGCCGGGGCGAGGACCGGCGGAGCTGGCTGAGCGGCGCCCCGCCGCCCCGGTGGGTGCGGGTGCTGCCGCCGGTCCTGCTCGTGGGGATCTGCGCGGCGACGCTCATCAGTGACGAGCCCCTGGAGATCGGTTTCCTGCTGGGCGCCATCCCGCCGCTGGCCGTCCTGTCCTACGGTCCGCTGGCGACCGCGCTGCTCGGCGGTGTGGTGATCGCGCTGCTGCACATCCCCGCCCTCCAGCTCGACCGGCCGGGTGACGCCGACCTGCTGACCATCGTCTTCGTGGCCGTGCTCAGCGTCTTCGTGTCGTTCGTCCGCAGCCGCCGCGACGCCCAGCTGGACCTGGAGCGCACCGTCGCCGAGGCCGCGCAGCGCGCCCTCGCGCCCCCGCTGCCCGACCGGGTCGGGGCGGTGCGCTGCACGGGGCTGTACCGGGCGGCGCAGCGCGGGACCCTCGTCGGCGGCGACTTCTTCGACGTACGGGACGGACCCTTCGGCGTCCGGGTGGTGACCGGCGACGTGCAGGGGCACGGGCTGTCGGCGGTGTCGACGGTCGCCTCGCTGCTGGGGGCGTTCCGGGAGGCGGTGCTCGACCAGCCCGACCTCGCGTCGGTGGCCCGGCGGCTCGACCGCAGGCTGCTGGTGGACTCGGCGGACGCGCGGCACGCCGAGCTGTTCGCCACGGCCGCGCTGCTGGAGTTCTCCGCCGACGCCCGCGAGGTGCGCGTCGTCGTCTGCGGCAACCCGCCGCCCCTGCTGCTGCGGGGCGCGCGGGTCACGGAGGTGGAGGTCGCCCCGTGGACGCCGCTCGGGCTGGGGCTGTCGGACGCCGGCGCGATCGAGGCGTGCGCGGTGTCGCTGCGGCCGGGCGACCGGCTCTTCCTCGCCTCCGACGGGGTGGTCGAGGCCCGGGACGCCGGCGGCGCCTTCTACCCGCTGGCCGACCGGCTGGCCGTCCTCGCCGACGCGGACGGCGGGGACCCGGCCCTGCTCCCCGGCCGGGTCTGGGACGACCTGGTGCGCTTGTGCCCGGACGTGGAGGACGACGTCACGATGCTCGTCCTCACCCCCTCGCCCCATGCGATGGCCTGAATCACCCCTCTCCCTCGGGATGCGCGGGCCGCTTCCGCATTGAATGGTGTTATCGGGATATTCGGGACCGACAACAGCACGGCACCGAAGCAGCGATCCGGATCCGAGGAGCACTGATCATGTCGACGTCACAGCCCGACGCCTCCCGGCCGTCCGAAGCCCGCGCGGGCGACGACCGCGCCACGCCGGACGACCTGCTCCACACCCGTAACGGCACCGATGTGTCCCCGGAGGACCTGGTCCTCGCGGCCGGCCGGGACGTCACTCCGAAGAACCTCGAATGGGCCCGGCGCAAGCTGGCCGACGAGGGCCCCGCGGCCATGGACAAACTCCTCCCCTGACCGAGGCGGGCCCGACCTGAACCGGGGCGGGCCCGCACGGGCGCCCACCGGGCGGCCCGTCCGTCGGACGGCACGAGGCCCGCACGGGCGCCAGGGGCACCCGTGCGGGCCTCGGTGACGGCTGCGCGGCGGGGTGGATCGGGGGACGGACCCTCGGCTGGGCCCTCGGTCGAGCTCTCGATCGGGTCAGGCGGTGCGGCCGGCGTTCCGTTCGTCCTCCGGGTCGGGCAGCTCCGTCTCGTCCTCCACGACGTGCATGGCGGCCTCCTCGGCGCCCGCGGCCCCGCCGTCGATGCCCACGTCCTCGGCGACCGTCTCCTTGGTCGTGTCGGCGCGTACGCCCTCGTCGGGGGCGACCAGGCGGCCGGAGCGGCCGGTGCCGGCCTCCGGGTCCACCGGTTCGCCCTCACCGCCGGGCTGGTCCCCCACGCCGTCCCCGTCGGGCACGGACACGTCGGGCACCTCCTGGGACAGCCGCTCGTCCAGGGTCTCGCCGTCGTGCTGCTCGGCGGCGGTGGTGCCGTGCTTGGTCACGCCGAGGGGTTTCTCCGGCGGGGAGTAGCCCTCGTCGAGCGTGTCGTCGTAGGTCCGCTCGTCGACGGCGTCCTGGAGGTCCAGCGGCGCGGCGTCCTCCTGCTCCTCGTTGGTTCCGGTGGGCTGGTAGACGTCGTCGGCCATCGGGTCCGTGCCCATCGCTGCCTCCTTGCGCGCTGCGTCGGCTCGGTGTCTCGGTCTGCGGTTCGCGTGTCTCGGTGTGCGGTTCGCGTTTCCCGAAACGCGATCTCTAACCCGCTCCGGCCAGTGATCCTCAGCCGCGCGGCGCGACGCGGACGGTCAGGTCGGTGACGCGGTACGGGGTCCACCCACGGGCGTATCCGGGCGGGGTGCCGCCCGGTCCGGTGACGTCGGCGACCGGGATCCGGCGGGCGGTGCCGACGATCTCGCCGGCGGTGGTGTTCTCGTTGTTGCCGCTGACGGCGCCGGAGGAGCAGCCGGTGTAGTAGCCGATCGGGATGGACTCGTGCCCGGTCACCAGACAGGGCGGGCGGACCCCGAGGCGGTGCAGCTCACGGGCGACGCGGGCCCAGTCCTCGCGGCTGGCGACGTTGCGGTCCACGGTCCCCTCGAGGACGGCGAACTGCACCGCCAGATGGCCGGCCAGCGCCAGCGCGACCAGGGGCGCGGCCACCGGGCGCCATCGGCCGCGCCCGGTCCTGACCAGGTGCCACAGCGCGTCGGCGACCGGGACGGCGAGCAGCGCGTAGGCGGGCTGGAGGAAGCGGGGAGCCGCGTAGCCGATCATGAAGAGGTAGGGCGCGGCGGCCGTCACGGCGCACGCGAGCGGGATCAGGGACCGCGCGGCGCGCCCGGCCCGGACCGCGACCACGGCCCCGAGGGCGGCGAGGGCCGGCAGGACGATCCACCACAGGGTGACCACCGGGTGGGGCATGGATCCCGTGCAGGGGCGGCACAGGCCCCGCCCGCCCAGGCTGCGCAGCTGGTCGTCGACCGCGATGCTCCAGCCGAGGCCGCCCTGGATCTCGGAGGCCCGCGACAGCCGCTCGCCGAGGCCGCCGTACCAGCCGTACGCCTCGATCACCCACTCCACTCCCCCGGCGGCGAGGCCGCCCACGAGGGCGAGCAGCAGGGGCCACCGGCGGCGGGCGAGGACGAGCACCAGCAGGGGCAGGGTCACCCAGACGGCGTCGGTCGGCCGCATCCACGCCATCAGCGCGGCCCCGGCCACCACGCCCCACAGCGCGGTCCGGCCGGCCGGTCCCTGCCAGGAGCGCAGGAAGCAGCCCGCGCACACCAGGGCGCCGATCGCGACCCAGTAGTTGGGCATGGCCTGCGGACCGTAGAACAGGGTCACCCACAGGGTGGCGAAGAAGGCGCCGGCCGTGGCCAGGACGCGGGTGGGGAACAGGCCCCGCCAGGCCCGCAGGGCGAGGTAGAGGCCGAGGCCGGAGAGCACGGAGAGGTAGACGCGCAGCAGTTCCGTGGACGACGACCAGGACGCGACGGGCGCCACCAGCAGGGAGACGCCCCGGGCGCGCGGGGCGCTGAAGAAGGCGGCGGGGTGGTGGCTGCTGACCTGGCTGACGTAGACCGTCTCGTCCCAGCCGAGACCCATCCAGGGGTGCACGAAGACCAGCTGGGCCAGGGTGAAGACGGCGGCCACCGCCGCGAGCGGGGCACGTGGGCCGAGACGCCGTGGGGTGCCGGACGGCGCCGCCGGTCCGCCGCGCCGTCTGCCGGCCAGCATGGCGTTCGCGCCGTCGGCCATCGTGCACCCCTCACCCCCGCGCCTCGCGGGGTCGCTCGTCCTCACCTCCAGCCGCCGGTGGCGGGAGCCCGGGAATCCGGAGAACAAGGTCAAACTAACCCGCGACCCCCGCGTACGCAGGGCGGATCTCGGCCAGTCGGAGGGTCCGCGCCCGCCCTCGCGCGCACGGGTCAGTGGGCGTTGGGACGGCGGTGCGGGGGCTGTTCGGGGGTGGGGCGCCGCTTGGGAGCGGGAATGGGACGGGCGACGGGGCCGTCGCCGTTCACCGTCAGCCGGTCGCCGTGGTGATGGATGGTCAGGGGCTCGCCGTCCAACAGGGTGTAGGTCGCCCTGTCCGCGCGGATCTCCACGCGCAGGCACCGGCCGCGGAACTGGAGCCGGAAGGCGAGGCGGCTGAACTTCTCGGGCAGGCGCGGCGTGAACCGGAGGCTGTCGCCCTCCCGCCGGGTGCCGCCGAACCCGGCGACCAGCGCCATCCACGTACCGGCGAGGGAGGCGATGTGGAGCCCGTCGCGGGTGTTGTGCTCCAGGTCGGCGAGGTCCATCAGGGCGGCCTCGGCGGCGTAGTCGTAGGCCAGCCGGAGGTGTCCGGTCTGGGCCGCGACGACGGCCTGGCAGCAGGCGGACAGGGAGGAGTCCCGCACGGTGAGCGGCTCGTAGTAGGCGAAGTTGCGGGCGATCTGGTCCTCGTCGCAGTGGGCGTCGAACCAGCTGCCGCAGGTGTACATCGCCAGGACGAGGTCGGACTGCTTGATCACCTGCTTGCGGTAGAGGTCGAAGTAGGGGAAGTGCAGCATCAGCGGGTACTGGTCGGCTTCGGTACCGGCGAAGTCCCAGCGCTGGTAGCGGGTGAAGCCCGAGTGCTGCTCGTGGACACCCAGCTCCTCGTTGTACGGGATGTGCACGGACTCGGCGGCGTCCCGCCAGGCGGCGCTCTCCTCGTCGTCGACGCCGAGCCGGACCGCTTCGTCGGGGTGGCGTTCGCACGCGTCGGCCGCGGCGAGCAGGTTCGAGCGGGCCATGAGGTTGGTGTACGTGTTGTCGTCGGCGATGGCGCTGTACTCGTCGGGGCCGGTGACGCCGTCGATGTGGAACACGCCGTGGTGGTCGTGGTGGCCCAGCGAGCGCCACAGCCGGGCCGTCTCCACCAGGAGTTCGAGGGCGGTGTCGCGTTCGAAGTCGGTGTCGCCGGTCGCCGCCGTGTAGCGCACGGCGGCGTGCGCGATGTCGGCGGCCACGTGGAAGGCGGCGGTGCCGGCCGGCCAGTACGCGGAGCCCTCCGAGCCGTCGATGGTCCGCCAGGGGAACGCGGCGCCGCGCAGCCCGAGCTGGGCGGCGCGGTCCCGGGCGGCGGGCAGGGTGTCCTGCCGCCAGCGCAGCGCCTCGGCGACGGCCTTGGGCTCGGTGTAGGTCAGCACCGGCAGCACGAACATCTCGGTGTCCCAGAACGCGTGCCCGTCGTAGCCGGAGCCGGTCAGTCCCTTGGCGGGAATGGCCCGCTGTTCGGCGCGGGCGCCGGCCTGGAGGACGTGGAACAGGGCGAAGCGCACGGCCTGCTGGATCTCCTCGTCGCCGTGCACCTCGACGTCCGCCCGGGCCCAGAAGTCGTCGAGGTAGGCGCGCTGTTCGTCGACCAGGCCGTCCCAGCCGCCGTGCGCCGCGGCGGCGAGCGCGGCCTCCACCTGGTCGCTCATCGCGGGCCGGGAGCGGGCGCCCGACCAGCCGTGGGCGACCGTCTTGCGCACCCGCAGCCGCTGGCCCGGCTCCAGCACGGCGGTGATGGTCAGGCGGGACACGTCCACGTTGCTCTCGCTGCTGGTGGTGGTCTCCCCGGGCGCGTCGACGACGTGGTCGGCGGCCACGGCGACCCTGAGCCCGCTGCGCCGCGTCCGGTGGACCAGGCGCAGCCGGGACCCGACGGCGAGGTCCTCCTCGGGTTCCAGCGGCGACCGCAGCGCCTTGGCCGTGCGGGGGTCGCCGTCGGGGTCGGGCAGGCTCTCGTTGGCGACCAGTTCCGACTGGATGACCACCCGGGTCCGGCTGTCGACGGGCTCCACCTCGTACGACACGGCGGCGATGGCCCGCTGGGTGAGGGAGACCAGCCGGGTGGAGCGCACCCGGACGGTCGTACCGGCGGGCGAGGTCCATTCGCAGGTCCGCTCCAGCACGCCGCGGCGCAGGTCCAGGGCCCGTTCGTGCTTGACGAGCCGCCCGTAGCGCAGGTCGAAGGGTTCGTCGTCGACGAGGAGGCGCAGCAGCTTGCCGTTGGTGACGTTGATGACGGTCTGGCCGGACTCGGGGTAGCCGTAGCCGGCCTCGGCGTAGGGCAGCGGGTGGAGTTCGTAGACGCCGTTGAGGTAGCTGCCGGGCAGGCCGTGGGGTTCGCCCTCGTCGAGGTTGCCGCGCCAGCCGATGTGCCCGTTGGACAGGGCGAAGACGGACTCGCTCTGGGCGAGGAGGTCGAGGTTGAGGGCCGTCTCGCGCACGGACCAGGGTTCGACGGCGTACGTCCGGTTGGTGATCACGCCCGGCCCCCCAGTTCCGCGAGGTCCTTGACGACGCGGTCGGCGCCGTGGGCGTAGAGGGCGTCGGTCTGGCCGACGCGGTCGACGCCGACGACGTAGCCGAAGTGCCCGGAGCGTCCGGCGTCCATGCCGGCGAGGGCGTCCTCGAATACGGCGGCGCCGGACGGTTCGACGCCGAGGTCGCGGGCGGCGGCCAGGAAGGTGTCGGGGCGCGGTTTGCCCGGCAGGTTCCGCTCGCGGGCCACGACGCCGTCGATCCTTACGTCGAACAGGCGCTCGGCGTCGATGGAGCGCAGGACGTCCTGGGTGTTGGCGCTGGAGGAGACGATCGCGGTGGCGAGTCCGGCGGCGCGGACCGCGTCGATGTAGCGCAGCGTGCCCTCGTAGGGCTCGACACCGTCGGTGCGGATCTTCTCCAGGACCAGGGCGTTCTTGCGGTTGCCGACGCCGTTCACGGTCCGCGCGCCGGGCGGGTCGTCCGGGTCGCCCTCGGGCAGTTCGATGCCGCGGGAGGCGAGGAAGGAGCGCACGCCGTCGGCGCGGGGGCGGCCGTCGACGTACTCGTCGTAGTCGGAGTCGGTGAAGGGGCGGAAGTCCGCGCCGTCCCGCTCGCGCAGGAAGGCGTCGAACGTCTGCTTCCAGGCGGCCGCGTGCACCACCGCCGTCCTGGTGACGACCCCGTCGAGGTCGAAGAGACAGGCCCGGATGCCCTCGGGAAGTCCTAGCTGCGTGGTCATACCCGACACAGTTCCCCACCCGGGCGGGTCCGATCAGGTGACACACTCTGCGGTGTGCCGCTGACCTTCGACGACCTCCTCGCCCGTGCCCGTGCCCTCCCCCGCGGCGGACGCCGTGCGCTCCTCGGTGTCGCGGGCGGTCCCGGCGCCGGCAAGTCGACGCTCGCCGAGCACCTGGTGCGGGAGCTGAACGGGACCGGCGAGCCGTGGGTCGCCCACGTCCCCATGGACGGCTTCCACCTCGCCGACGCCGAACTGGACCGGCTCGGCCGCCGGGACCGCAAGGGCGCGCCCGACACCTTCGACGCGGCGGGGTACGCGGCCCTGTTGCGCCGCCTGCGCGAGGAGGCGGACGCGGACACCGTCTACGCGCCCGGTTTCGAGCGGGTGCTGGAGCAGCCGCTCGCCGGGGCGGTACCGGTACCGCCGTCGGCGCGGCTGGTCGTGACGGAGGGCAACTACCTGCTGCTGGCGGACGGGGCGTGGGCGCGGGTGCGGTCCTGCCTCGACGAGGTGTGGTTCTGCGAGCTGGAGGAGGCGGAGCGGGTGCGCCGTCTGGTGGCGCGGCACGAGCGGTTCGGCAAGTCCCACCGGGACGCGGTCGCCTGGGCGCTCGGCACCGACGGGCGCAACGCCGCCTTGGTCGCCGCGACCCGGGACCGCGCCGACCTCGTGGTGCCCGCTACCGCGATGCCGGCCGGCCGGTCATGACCGGGCGTCGGCGGTGTGCGGCTGCTCCGCGTGCGGGAAGCCGTCGGCGCTCACGTGCGGCATGACGCCGCTCGCCACGGAGTAGCGGCCGTTCGGTACGTCGTCCGACCTGGTGACGTGGACGGCCAGGGGCCCGGCCCATTCGTATCCGCGCCGCTCGGCGTGCCGGGCCAGGCTGTCCGTGAGCACCTGGCCCACCCGGCCGTCCTGGCGCGCCAGTTCGTCGTGGACGGCGCCGGCGAGCGCGACGTCGTAGGCGTTGGGCACCATGACCCGCCCGGCGGGCGAGACCACGGCGTTGCCGTCGCATTCGGTGCGCAGGGCGTCGAGCAGTTCGACGGGGTCCTTGTCGAGGATCCGCGCCCGCAGCGCTTCCAGTCGGTTCTCCAGCGTCTTCTCCAGCGCGCTCATGGCGCCCATACGGTGTCACCTGCCGGGGTCTGCTCGGAGGGCGGTCGGTTCGGCCGGTCGGGCCGGTCGCCCTGGGCCGTTCGGGGGGTCAGGGTGCGGTCACTTCTCGTCGAAGTCGTCGGGGCGGACGTGTGCCTCCTCCAGTGCCTCGCGCAGGGTGCGGCCGGTGCCACCGGGTTGGCGGGGCGCGTCCTGCTCGCGCTGTTCGAGAACCTCGTCGGTGGTGTCGGTCTTCGGCCGGTTCTCTTCCGGGACGGTCATGACCGCGGCTCCTCTCGCGTGCTGTGGTCGCTTCCGTGACGGCGGGTTCCCGGCCGACGCGGTGCTATCCCCACGGCACCGGGTGTCGTCGCGGAACCGGGCGGATTCCGGCCGCGCGGGCTCCGAAAGGGCCGGTCGCACCACCCTGGCGGCCACGGGGGGTGAGCTATGTTGACCTCCGTGGGAGACAAAGGAGGCGCCCCCGTGCCCTCGCCGCAGCAGGCACGGGCGCAGGCATCGGCGATCACCTCGGGACGGGCGGACCCGGAGACGGAGGTCTCCCCCATGTCCCAGCTCAGGACGCTGTTCGACCGGCCGCGTCTCTCCCCCGGGCAGCGGCGCATCGCCCAGTACCTCATCGAGCACCTCACCGAGGCGGCGTTCCTGTCGATCACCGACCTCGCCGACCGGGTGGGCGTGAGCCAGCCGTCGGTGACGCGGTTCGCCTCGGCGGTCGGCTTCAGCGGTTACCCGGCGCTGCGGGAGCGGCTCCAGGCGATCGCGCTGGGCACCCGCGGCGGCGCCCCGGCGGAGGAGAACCGGGGCAACGAGCTGCAGGCGGCCGTCGACGCCGAGATCGAGAACCTGGAGAACCTGCGGCGCGACTTCACCGACGCCGACCGTGTGATCGGCGTCGGGCGCGAGCTGGCCGCCTCCGCCCCGCTGACCGTCCTCGGGCTGCGCATCTCCGTCTCGCTCGCCGAGTACTTCGCCTACGCCGCCCGCCGCGTCCACCCCGACGTGCGCCTGGTGACCCGCGGCGGCAGCGTCGCCTACGACGCGCTGCTCCAGTCCCGGGAGGCGGGCGGCACGTGGGTGCTGGCCTTCTCCCTGCCCCGGCACGCCCACGAGACCCTGAACGCCGTCCGCGTGGCACGCGGTGCCGGGCTGAAGGTGGCGCTGATCACCGACCTGGCGCTCGGTCCCGTCGTCGACGAGGCCGACGTCACCTTCGCGACCGGCACGGGGTCCCGGCTGGTCTTCGACTCGTACGCGGCGCCGGGCGTGATGTGCGCGGCCCTGCTCCAGGCGATGACCGACGCCGATCCCGAGCGGACGCAGGCCCGGCTGGAGGAGTACGAGCAGCTCGCGGAGCAGCACCAGTTCTTCCTCCGGGACTGAGCCGGATCCTTCGCGCGTCCCCTTGGGCGGGCATGAATGTTTTCACGGGCATGAATGTTTTCATACGTCTTGCAAAGCCCATCGCATATATAAATACTGCTCACGGAACGCGACCCGGCCGCCCCGGAGCGCGTCCGAACCCGCGTGAACATCCCTGGCCGCCGGCTCCTACCCGCTCCGGCGCACCCGGGGTTGTTCCGTCGGGCGCCGCCTGCGCGAGCGCCCGTGGCGGTCCCGGTCGTCCCCTGGACCGGGGCCGCCCCCGTCGCCCCACCCCGTCGACGCCGCCCACCCGGAAGCGATGATCATGCCCCTGACGACCACGCGTATCGGCCCGGACTGGCCCTGCCAGGTCAAGGCCCCCGGCAGTTACGACTGGGAACGCTCGGCGGCCAAGTGGCTGCGCGAACTCGTGCCGGCCCGCTACGCCGGCTATCCGGCGCTGATCCGCCACCCGGTGCTGCTCGCCCGCCACGCGCAGATCCAGGTCCAGCAGGAGATCCGGGTCGCCCGCACCGCGCTCCAGACCGCCCGCGCGGACCTGCCCCGGCTCGGGCTGCCGGAGTCGGTCATCGAGCACACCATCAAGCTGTACGCGGCGGAGGTCCTGCAGCTGCAGCACATCGCGCGCAGCGTGCGGGCGGTCACCGACGCCCTGGCGGAACGCGGCACCACCGGACGCTGACCGCGGGCCCGGAACGTCAGTCCGCCGGATGGCCGGGCGGGATGTCCGTCGCGTCGGCGAGCCGCAGCAGCGGTCCGCCGGCCGGTTCCCGTCCGCCCCACTCGACCGGATCCAGGACGAAGCCCACGTGGTCGCCCCCGGCGACCCGCTCCACGACGCGGCCGACGAACCACGCCTCCACGTCCTCCAGTACGACGGCCCCGCCGTACCCCTCCCGCCAGGAAACGCCCCGCAGTTTGTCGACCCGGTCACCGGTCCGCCCGCCGAAGAGTTCGGCCGTCCCCCGCTGGTCGCGGGCGAGCAGATGGACCGCCAGGACGTCGGCGGACCGGGCCACCCGGAAGGTCCGGTTGAGCTCGGAGAGCCACACGGCGAACCGCACGGGATCGAGGGAGCACTGCGAGGAGAAGCCGACCAGGCAGCCGGCCCGCTCCCCGCCCGCCGCCGCCGTCACCACGCACATGTCCGGGTCGAGCCGACCGAGAAACGCGTCCATGCCGGCCATGCTAGGGGGTGTCCGGGGCGCTTCGCCGGACAGGTTCCAGGCGGGTCACTCGCGCAGAAGCCGCCACAGCGCCCTCCGCAGGGCCTCGACGAAGGCGTCGCGGACCGGCTCGTCGAGGGCGTCCAGCGACAGGTAGGGGTTGAGGTCCTCCAGCTCCACCAGGAGCAGTTCGCCGCCGGGCGCGCGGCAGGCGTCGACGCGCTGGATGCCGTGCTCGACGCCGTTCCACTCGATGAACCGGCGCGCGAAGTCGAGGTCGGCCTCGGTGGCGTCGTACGGCACCAGTTCCCAGCGGCGGTCGGGGCGCGGCGCGTACAGGGCGTACTGGAAGTCCCGGTCGACGAAGCAGAAGGAGATCTCGTGGGCGAAGTCGACGCGCGGCTGGACCAGGACGTCGCCGGCGCCGGCGCGCACCTCCTCCTCCACGCGGTCCGCCGGCACGATCCGCAGGCCGATCGAGTCGGCGCCGAGCCTGGGCTTGACGACGTACTCGTCCGCCGCGGGCAGGCGGTTCAGGTCCTCGGGCCGGTCCACGGTCGGGATGACCGGGTACCCGGCCGCGGTCAGGTCCAGCAGGTACTGCTTGCCCGCCATGTCCGCCCGGCCGGTGAGCTGGTTGTAGACCCGGGTCCCGCGCTCGGCCGCGCGCTCGCGGAACGCGTCGTACGCCGCCCGGTGGCCCAGCACGGGACCGCTGTTGCGGACGACGACGGCGTCGAAGGCGTCGAGCAGCGCGGCGGCCTCCCCGGGGTGGCACAGCGCCAGGTCGAAGTCTTCGCGCAGCCGGGAGGTCAGGAAGATGTCCTCGTCGCAGTAGCGCCGTCCCCGCGCCGGGTAGGACAGGTCGGTGACGTACAGGAGGCGGGGGCGGGCGGACGGCATGCGGGACTCCTCGGGCGGGGTTGAGCCGATCGTATGCGACCGGCAGGGCGAGGCCGGGAGCGCACGGGGTGCACTCAGTTCCCCCGAAGGGCTGCACTGAGTGCCACGGACGCGGTTGAGCTGCTACGTTCCCCTGCATGAGCTCCAGCAGTGCGGCGCCCCGCCGCGGGGACGGGACGGACGCGGCGGGTTCCCGGCCGCCGATGCGGGAGGCGCTGGTCTCGGCGGCCTTCCGGCTCTTCCTGGAGCGGGGCTACGAACAGACGACCGTCGACGACATCGTCGCGCTCGCCGGCGTCGGACGGCGGTCGTTCTTCCGCTACTTCCCCTCCAAGGAGGACGTGGTCTTCCCCGACCACGAGCGGTGCCTGGCCGACATGACGGCCTTCCTCGACGCCTCGCCCGAGGACGCGGACCCGGTGGCGCGGGTCTGCGACGCGGCGCGGCTCGTGCTGCGCATGTACGCCGAGAACCCGGCCTTCTCGGTGCAGCGTTACCACCTGACCAGGAAGGTTCCCGGGCTGCGCGCCTACGAACTGTCGGTGGTGTGGCGCTACGAGCGCGCCCTCGCCGCGTACCTGCGCGGGCGCCTGGGCGGGCGGCCGGACGGGATCCTGCACGCCGACGTGATCGCGGCCGCGGTGGTGGCGGCGCACAACAACGCCCTGCGCTCCTGGCTGCGTTCGGACGGGCGGGACGACGCGGGCGCCGCGGTGGACCACGCGCTGCAGTACGCGCAGTCCACCTTCGGCACGCCTCCCGCCGCGCCGCCGGCCGAGGAGCCGGAGGGACCCGAGGACGTGGTGGTCGTGGCCTGCCGGCGCGGGACACCCCTGTGGCGGGTCGTACGCGAGGTCGAGACCGCCCTCGCCTGCGGCTGACCGGTCCGGCGCCCTTGCGGTCCGGCGGTCCGACGGCCCGATCAAGGGGGTACGGAGTGCCTTTACAGCTGACACTCAGTGCCATACCTTGTGGTGCGTGCACGGTGGCACGGCGAGCCGCGCACACGCGTGCCCGGGCGACCGCGCACGCGGCATTCCGGCCCGAGTGCAGGGAGTTGACCAGCGTGTACCACCCCTCAGGAAACGTCGCTCAGCAGGCAGCCGGCTCCGCGACGGGCGTGCTCGACCCCAAGGCCCCGGACGCCGAGGCCATCTTCTTCCAGCGCTGCACCTGGTGCGGCACCGCCATGTACCACCGGGTGCTGTGCCCGGTCTGCCGGGGCAGCGACCTGCGGACCGAACGCAGCGAGGGCGCGGGGACGGTGCGCCACGCCACGGTGGTGCACCGCAACACCCCGGCCGCGCGCAACGTCTCCCTGATCGAGATGGCCGAGGGTTTCGTGCTGCGCGGCCGGGTCATGGGCCCGCTCATCGGCATCCACAGCGGGGACCGGGTACGACTGTCCACGGCCCAGGACCCGGTGCGGGGCGAGCCGGTGTTCCAGTTGGTCGACGAGCCGTACCGGGCCTGGACCTGAGCGGCCGTCAGTCGCCGACGGGGGTGAGTGTGATCCTGATCCCCACGGTGCCGTCCAGGCCGCGGCGCAGGCGGCTGCCGAACAGGGTGAGCCGGCCGACGACGCCGTACTTGCGGGCGATCAGCCCGCGGTAACGGCCGGTGGTGGCCGGGTCGCAGACCTCCGCCGTCGCCGGGACCTGCTCGCCGGTCGGGTTGCCGCGCAGGTCGCAGGGGCCGACCAGGACGTCGGCGCGGTTGCGGACGCGCTTGACCTTCCAGGAGTCGGCGGCCGTCCAGACGCCGAGGGCGTCCCCGTCCCGGACGACCCACACCGGGGTGGCGACCGGGGTGCCGTTCTTCCGGTAGGTGGTGACCAGCAGGTACTTGCCGGCGCCGAGCCGGGCCAGTGAGGCGTCCATGGTCGGCAAGTCTAGGCACGGGACCCGTACCCGGCCGCACCGAACTCCCCCCGCCCTCACCCCACGGCCGCCGCCATCCTGCGCACCGCCTCCGTCAGCACCTCCGCCGAGGTCGCCAGGTTGAGCCGCACGTGCCCCGCGCCGCCGCTGCCGAACGGGATGCCCGAGTTGAGCGCCACCCGGCCGCGGCGCAGGAAGACCTCGGCGGGGTCGTCGCCGAGGCCGAGCGGTCGGCAGTCGAGCCAGGCGAGGTACGTCGCCTCCCCGGCCCGGTGGACGACCCCGGGCAGGTGCTCGGCCAGCAGGCCGGTGAGCAGCCGCCGGTTGGCGTCGATCCCGGCCAGCACGGCGTCCAGCCAGGCGGTGCCGTCGCGCAGGGCGGCGGTGTGGGCGAGGACGCCGACGTGACTCGGCCCGTGGCCGACCTCCTCGGGCATCCGCGCCAGGTCGGCGGCGGCGCCGGGTCCGGCGAGGGCGAGCGCCGCCTTGAGCCCGGCCAGGTTCCAGCCCTTGGACGCGGACATCAGGGAGAGCCCGCGCCCGGCGCCCGGCACGCTCAGGTACGGCACGAACCGCGCGTCCCCGGTGACGACCGGCGCGTGGATCTCGTCGGCGACGACCCGGACGCCGTACCGCTCCGCGAGGGCGGCGACGGCGGCCAGTTCGGCGGCGGTGTGCACGGTGCCGGTCGGGTTGTGCGGGCTGCAGAGCAGGTAGGCGGCCCGTCCGCCGTCGGCGACGGCCCGCCGGAACGCCTCCTCGAGCACCCCGAGGTCGATCCGCAGGTCCGGTCCGAGCGGCGCCTCGACGACGCGCCGGTCCAGGTGGGTCACGAACGGGTAGAAGGGCGGGTACACCGGCGGGTTGACGATCACCGGGTCGCCGGGTCCGGTGACCAGTTTGAGCATCTCCACGACACCCAGCATCACGTCGGGCACGATCGCGGTGCGTTCGACGGCGAGGTCGTCCCAGCCCCACCGCTTGCCCGCGAAGCCGGCCAGGGCCTCGGCGTAGGCGGTGCCGACGGGGTAACCCGTGTCGCCGAGTTCCATGGCCTCGGTGACGGCGCGCACGACGGCGCCGGCCAGCGGGACGTCCATCTCGGCCACCCACAGCGGGAGCACGTCCGCGGGGTGGGTGCGCCACTTCATGCTGGTACGGCGGCGCAACCGGTCGAGCGTGAGCGCCTGCAGGGGGTTCGGTCCGTCGGGCTGGTCCTGCGGGATGCTGGTCATGGGGCACAAGATAGGACGCCGCGGCGGGCCCGGGGAACGGGGCGCCACCGGGGCCGGCGGCGGCGTGCGTGCCGGTCCGGTGAACGCGGGCGCGCCCGTCCCCGTATGGGAGGAGGGCGCTCGACGTCCGGAGGCCCCCGCGGCGGCGACGCCGTGAGTCGGGTTCGGGAGCGCACGCATGAGGCACGCACGACGACGTATCGTCCGGCGAGTGGCACGGCTGGCGGCCGTCGGCGGACTCCTGGTCGGGGGGACGATGGTCACCCGGGCCGTGGCGACCGAACCCCCGGACACCTCCGCCGCCCCGCACACGCTGACGCGGTCCGCGCCCGGCGGGGGCGCCGCTCTCGTGTCCCGGCTGGGCGCCTCCCGTACGGCGGGCCACTGGATCGGCGCCGACGGGCGGCCGGTGGTCGCGGTCACCGACGAGGCCGGCGCCGATGAGGTGCGGCGGGCCGGCGCCGCGGCGAGGTTCGTGCGGCACAGCCTGTCCGAACTGGAGTCGGCCACCGCGACGCTGCGTGCGGCGCCCCGGGTGCCCGGCACGGCGTGGTCCCTCGACTACCGGTCGAACGAGGTGGTGGTACGGGGTGACAGCACGGTCTCCCGGGCGGACTGGTCCCGGCTGACGGGCGTCGCCGAGGGCATCGGCGGCTTCGTCCGCATGGAGCGCGCCGAGGGCACGTTCACCACGCGCCTGAACGGCGCGGAGCCGATCCTGTCCACGGCGGGGCGATGCTCGGCGGGGTTCAACGTGACCGACGGGCAGCGCGACTTCATCCTGACCGCCGGTCACTGCGGGCCGACGGGGTCCGTCTGGTTCGGCGACCGCGGGGGCGACCGGCAGGTCGGGAAGACGGTCGCGGGCAGCTTCCCCGGGGACGACTTCTCCCTGGTGGAGTACGCGAACGGCGAGGCGGGCGACGGCGCCGGGGTGGTGGCGGTCGGCGGAGGCAAGGGGGTGCGGATCACGGGTGCGGGTGAAGCGGCCGTCGGACAGCGGGTGTTCCGCAGCGGCAGCACCAGCGGACTGCGCGACGGCCGGGTGACGGCACTGGACGCGACCGTGAACTACCCCGAGGGCACGGTCACCGGCCTGATCGAGACCGACGTGTGCGCCGAACCGGGCGACAGCGGCGGGCCGATGTTCTCCGAGGGCGTCGCGCTCGGCGTGACGTCGGGCGGCAACGGCGACTGCGACAACGGGGGGACGACGTTCTTCCAGCCGCTGTCGGAGGCCATGGCGTCGCTCGGCGTCCGCCTGCTCGCCGCCGAGCGGGAGGGGGCGGGTCCGGGGGCGGCCGCACCCTCGTCGCCGGCCGCCGCGGGCGGTGGCGGCGGTGCCGCGCCGGGCGCCGCGGCACCCGTGACGGGCGTGAGCGGCTCGACCCTGCTCTCCCGTCTCACGGACCGCCGGAACGTCGGCCCCGGCATGCTCGTCGTCGGGGGCAGCCTGGCCGCTCTGGTGGCCACGCGGTGGATCCGTGGGGAGCAGGAGCGCAAGGCGTACCGGCGGCACTACTCGGCGACGTGGGGATGACAGGCCGGCGGCAGGGGCCGGGACGAGAGGCCGGACGAGAAGGGCACCCCTCGTGCGGGGTGCCCGGGGCCGGGGATCAGGTCGGCGAGGGAGGAGATCGGGTCGACGAGCGGGACTCGGGGGCCGGTCAGGCGGCCTTCACCGGCTCCGGGGCCGCGGCGGCCCACTCCAGGACGAGGCGCTGGTACTCGGCGCGCTGCTCGACGCTCAGTGTCCCGCCCGACCGGAGCCACAGGGCCCGGATCTCCTCGTTGACCTCGGCAGCCGATCGCTCGGAGGAGGGTTCAACAGTGGTGGACATGCTGTGAAGCATACGGCGCCGGGCGTGAAGACGATGTGAGTAATCGCGAGCCAAACGGACATAACGGACCGTGTTGCTGGTCACGTCGATCACCTCATCTGTCAAGGCCCGCAGCCGAGTTCGTCTCGGCGGGTGTGTCCTGCCGCACACGGCCCTCAGGCGCCGACGCCCCGGGCCTCGGGGACGCGCCCGGACTGTGACGCGTCCCACGGGCCGGGCGCCCCTGTCCGTCAGGTGCCCGGCTTGCGGCCGTACACGTAGACGTCGTCGTTCTTCTTCAGCAGCGACCAGTACTTCTTGGCGTCGGTCTTCGTCATGTTGACGCACCCGTGCGAGCCCGGCGGGTTCCACATGCTGACGCCGGCCGAGTGGAAGGCCTGCCCGCCGTCGAAGAACTGGCTGTAGGGCATCGGCACGTCGTAGAGGGTCGAATGGTGGTCGATGTTGCGCCAGTAGACCTTCTTCAGGCCGGTGCGGGTCTCGTGGCCGTTGCGGCCGGTGCGGACCGGCACCGGTCCGTACACCAGCTTCTTGCCGTCCTGGATCCAGCTCAGCTGGAGGGTGAGGTCGACACAGGCGATCCGGCCCTTGTTGACCGGGCACTTGCCGGACTTGTTCGGGTTCTTCCCGACGGCCTTCTGCTTCTGCATGAGGTCCATCACGCCCCAGGTCACGGGGCCCGCGTAGCCGATGTTCGGCGTGATGCCGTGCTTGGTCTGGAAGGCGCGGATCGCCTTGCAGTCGGCGGTGGACTGCTTGCCGTCGACCGGCCGGCCGAGGAACTTCTCCACCTTCTTCTGGTACGGGCCCGTCTTGGTGGTGCAGCTCGCCGCCTGGGCCGGCGAGGCGCCGAGAACGAGTGTGAGCGGTGCCACCAGTGCGGTGACGCCGAGTGCGACGGCTCCCCGTCTGCGGATGTCCCCCATGGCTGGTCAGCCTTTCCCTCTGAAGCGGTCGGTGCGGCGGAAGGCCACCCGTGGCGCTTTCCCCGACTGCTAGACCGCCGCCCGGCCGCTTCGGTTGCCCGCCGCGCCCGGGTCGCGACGAAACCGTGACGAACGCCACCGGACGCCCGCACATCAGTCCGGGTCGTCGAACGCCTGGACCGCCTGCCGGAACCCGGTGTTGACCGAGGTCAGGCCGCCGTCGACGACCAGCGTGGTCCCGGTGATCCAGGACGCGTCGCGGGAGGCGAGGAAGGCGACGGCGGCCGCGATGTCCTCGGGCTCACCGACCCGGCCCAGTGGGTACAGCCCCCGCACCGCCGCCAGCTCCTCGTCCCGCCCCTCCCAGGCCGTGGTGCGCACGGTGCCCGGCGTCACCAGGTTGACGCGGACGCCCCGCGGCGCGGCGTGCCCGGCGAGGGTGCGGGTGAGGGAGCCGAGGCCGGCCTTGGCGGCGCTGTAGGCGTGGTTGCCGAAGTCCTGGAGGCCGTTGACCGAGCCGACGCTCACGATGGCGCCGCGTCCGGAGGCGGCCAGGTGGGGCAGGGCGGCCCGGCAGCAGCGGTAGGCGCCGGTGAGGGTGACGTCGAGGTCGCGGGCCCAGGCGTCGTCCGGCTCGTCCTCGAAGAGCGGGGCGTCGGGGCTGCAGGCGTACGCGTTGTTGACCAGCACGTCGAGGGTGCCGAAGCGGGCCACCGCGTGGGCGACGGCCGCTTCGACGGACGCCCGGTCGGCCACGTCGCAGGCGAACGCCTCGGCGGCGAGGCCCTGTTCCGCCAGCTCCCCCGCCGTCCGGCGGGCCGCGTCCGGGTCGACGTCGGTGAGCAGCACCCGCGCCCCCTCGGTGGCGAACCGGCGAGCGGTGGCCGCGCCGATGCCCCGGGCCGCGCCCGTGACCAGTATTCCGTGACCGATGAAACGCCCTGTGTTCGTCATGGCCCGACGGTACTGCCGCGACGATCACCCCGGCGGATAACGTGCGTCCATGTCCGCGTTCCTGCAGCAACTCCCCGCGCTCATAGGCGTCGTCATCGGCGCGCTCGGTTCCTACCTCGCCGTGGTCCGCGGTGACCGGGCGCGGGCCCGCAGCGAGACGGCGGCACGCTGGGAGGAGCGCAAACTCGCGGCGTACGCCGACTACGCGCGCACGCTCAAGACCTCCGTCACGCTGACGTACCGGATCGCCGCCCACCTCGGCAACGACCCGCACCCGCACCCGCTGAGTCCCGAGGAGGCAGCGCCGGCCCAGGCGGAGGCCGCCGTCGCCCGGGACCCCGCCGGGGAGGCGCTGCTCCTGCTGGGCAGCAGGGAGGTGGTGGAGAAGGCACGCACCTGGGTCGTGGCGGTGCTCGAGATGGAGCGCTTCCTGCGTGAGGAGACGCGTGACCCGCAGGCTTGGCAGGTGCTGCTGGAGCGCCAGCGCGCGGGCCGGGAGGGCTACTACGCGGCCGTACGGGAGGACCTGGCGCTGCCGCCGGGTCACGCGGCCCGGTGGCAGCTGCCGCCCGTCAGCGGTACCCGGTGACGTCGGCCGGCTTGTCGGCGTCCTGGACCTCGACCAGGTAGCGCCAGGCGTCGGGGCGGCTGCCGTCGACGTCGGTGAAGCCGTACTCCTGGGCGAGGCCGCCGCTCGAGAAGGACCGGCCGTTGAAGCGGGCGACGCCCGGGTCGGTGGCGAGGGCGGTGATGGCGCGGCCGACGTAGCGGGGGGTCTCGGAGATGGCGAAGTGCGGGACGCGGTCGAGGGCGTCGCGCCAGTTCTCCTCGCGCACGCCGAAGTGGTCGAGCATCATCTCCGAGCGCAGCCAGCCCGGGGTGAGCGCGACGGCGGTGGCACCGCGCGGCCCGACCTCGTGGCCGAGGGCGAAGGCCATGCGCAGGACGGACGACTTGGCGAGGTCGTAGAAGAAGGAGACGCGGTAGTGGTCGCGGTTGTAGTCGTCGGTGCCGTCGGTGACCTCGACGACCAGTCCGCCGGGGCGGCGCAGCAGCAGCGGCAGGGCGTGGTGGCTGGTGACGGCGTGGGTCTCCACCGCGAGCCGCAGCAGTCTGAGGCCCTTGTCGAGGTCGTGCTCCCAGACGGGGCTGTCCCACGCGAAAAGGGTCTCGCCGCCCCAGATGTCGTTGACCAGGACGTCGAGGCGGTCCTGTTCCCGGGCGATGCGGTCGACGAGCGCGGCGACCTGCGCCGGGACGAGGTGGTCGGTGGGTACGGCGATGCCCCGGCCGCCGGCCTCGGTGACCAGGTCGGCGGTGTCCTCGATGGTCTCGGGGCGGTCGTACTCCGAGCGCCGGGCGCGGGTGCTGCGGCCGGTGACGTAGACGGTGGCGCCAGCCGCGCCCAGTTCGACGGCGATGCCGCGCCCGGCTCCCCGGGTGGCTCCCGCGACCAGCGCGACCCTGCCTGCCAACGGCCTTTTCGGTGACCCTGCCATGTCCGGCTCCCGTTCTCTCCCGCACGAGTGGTGTCGTGATCGAGAGTGCCCGGGAAGCCGGACATCTTCTGTCACCTTTTACGCGTGTCTCGCGACGGGTGGGTGTCCGGCGGGTCAGTGCCCGCGCTTGACCCACTCGTCGAGGTGCGGGGCCTCGGCGCCGATGGTGGTCGGATCTCCGTGGCCGGTGTGGACCTCGGTGCCGGGCGGCAGGACCAGCAGGCGGTCGCGGATCGAGTCGATGATGGTCGGGAAGTGGGAGTAGGACCGGCCCGTGGCGCCGGGCCCGCCCTGGAAGAGGGTGTCGCCGGTGAAGACGGCTCCGAGGCCGGGGTCGTACAGGCAGACGGCGCCGGGGGCGTGTCCGGGGGTGTGCAGGACGGTCAGGTCGGCGCCGGCGGCCTCGATGACCTGGCCGTCGGACAGCCAGGCGTCGGGGTCCCGGTCGGGGTGGGTCTGGTGCCACAGCGGCAGGTCGTCGGGGTGCAGCCAGATGGTGGCGCCGGTGCGCTCGGCGAGGGCGGGCGCGGCGTTCACGTGGTCGTTGTGGGCGTGGGTGCACACGATGGCGGTCAGCCTGCGGTCGCCGACGGCCTCGGCGATGGCGTCGGCGTCGTGGGCGGCGTCGATGACGATCACCTCGTGGTCGTCGCCGACGATCCACACGTTGTTGTCGACGTCCCAGGTGCCGCCGTCGAGGCTGAACCGGCCGGAGGTGACGAGGCGTTCGATGCGGGCGGTCATCACAGCACCACCACCGAACGCAGCACGTCACCGGCGTGCATCCGCTCGAAGGCCTTCTCGACCTCGTCCAGCCGGATGGTCTCGGTGACGAACTTGTCCAGATCGAGGCGGCCCTGGAGGTGCAGGTCGACGAGCATCGGGAAGTCCCGGGAGGGCAGACAGTCGCCGTACCAGGACGACTTCAGGGATCCGCCGCGGCCGAAGACGTCGAGGAGCGGCAGTTCGAGCTTCATCTCGGGCGTGGGGACGCCGACGAGGACGACGGTGCCGGCCAGGTCGCGGGCGTAGAAGGCCTGCCGGTAGGTCTCCGGGCGGCCGACCGCCTCGATGACGACGTCGGCGCCGAAGCCGCCGGTGAGTTCGCGGATCGCCTCGACGGGGTCGGTCTCGCGGGAGTTGACGGTGTGGGTGGCGCCCATGGAGCGGGCGGTCTCCAGCTTGCGGTCGTCGATGTCGACGGCGATGACCTTGGCCGCCCCGGCCAGGTGGGAGCCGGCGATCGCCGCGTCGCCGACGCCGCCGCAGCCGATGACGGCGACGGTGTCGCCGCGGCCGACGTTTCCGGTGTTGATGGCGGCGCCGATGCCGGCCATCACGCCGCAGCCCAGCAGTCCGGCCACCTGCGCGGAGACGGCCGGGTCGACCTTGGTGCACTGTCCGGCGGCGACCAGCGTCTTCTCGGCGAAGGCGCCGATGCCGAGGGCCGGGGAGAGTTCCTGGCCGGTGGAGGCGAGGGTCATCTTCTGCTCGGCGTTGTGGGTGTCGAAGCAGTACCAGGGCCGTCCGCGCAGACAGGCCCGGCACGTGCCGCACACCGCGCGCCAGTTGAGGATCACGAAGTCGCCGGGGGCGACGTCGGTGACGCCGGCGCCGACGGACTCCACGACGCCCGCGGCCTCGTGGCCGAGCAGGAAGGGGTAGTCGTCGCTGATGCCGCCCTGCTTGTAGTGCAGGTCGGTGTGGCACACACCGCAGGCCTGGATGCGGACCACGGCCTCACCCGGGCCGGGATCGGGCACGACGATCGTCTCGATCCGCACCGGTTCGTCCTTGCCCGGTGCGATCACGCCGCGGACTTCCTGCGCCATGGTCTGGACCCCTTCTTCGGCAGTTCAGCGTTCCCTGAGACCCTACGCGCAACTGATCAGTCAGGGGCGCACGCGCGTGAGGGCCGCCCGGAGTCGGGCGGCCCTCGGCGTCGGGTTCGGCGCGGTCGTCAGCCGAGCGCGGGAACGGCGCCGAACAGCGGGGAGACCAGCCCGGTGACCTGCTGGAGCTGGTTGAGGTCGTTCAGCCGGCTCAGCTGCTGGGAGGGGCGCGGCAACTGGGCCCGGTCCTCGGCGGGCATGTCGTCGACGGCGAGCGAGTCCAGCGTCCTGAGGACGCTGAGCTTGTCGGAGCCCGGTGCGCCGGCGTCGGCGGCGCTCGCCGTCGGCGCGGCGAGGCCGGTGACCCCGGCGGCGAGCCCGACAGCGGCGACGATACGTCGTGTTGAGATCATGTTCCGAACAACGCCGTCGGGCCCGCGCCGGACACGGGCGGGCGGTGCCGCTCACCCGTCAGGACCAGTGGTCCGGCCGCGTTGCCACGGGCGCCCGGACGGAGGAGGCTCGAAGGAGAGGGCCCCGCCGGTCCGGCCCCCTCTCGGGCCGCGCGGCCTTCCACGGCACCCCAGGAGGTCGTCATGGGCACGGAACCGAGCCCCGGATTCGACGTCGAAGCGCTGCGCCGGGGCATCGAAGGAGACACGGCGGCACCCCTCGTGTCGCTCTACGCGCCGGACGCGGAGGTCCGCGTCGTCGACCGGTACGACCAGCCCAGCCGCCCCAAGGTCCTGCGCGGCCGGGACGAGATCGCCGAGATGCTGGACGACGTCTACAGCCGCGACATGACCCACCGGCTGGAGCGCTGCGTCGTCCAGGGCGACCAGGTCGCCTTCACGGAGGCGTGCGCGTATCCGGACGGCGGGCGGGTGCTCGCCGAGTCGATGCTGACGCTGCGGGACGGCGAGATCGTCGAGCAGACCACCGTCCAGGCCTGGGACGAGTAGCCGGGCGTCCGTCGTCGCCCGGCCGCCCGGGTCCGCTCCCGGGCGGGCCGGCGGTCAGCCCGCCGGGGGCGGTCCGGGCGGCCGGAGCAGGGAGAGGAGCTGGCGGACCAGTTCGTCGACGACCTCCTCCAGGGTCGCGTCCACCCAGCCCGCGCTGTAGTCGTGGAGCAGGCCGTTGACGGCGCCGATGAACGCCGTGGCGGCGAGGCGGTGGTCGCGGGGCGCCGCCTCCCCGCGCGCGACGGCCGCCTGGGCCTCGGCGCGGATGAGGTCCACCCAGCGGGCGCGGCGGGCCAGCCGCTGCTCCTCCAGGCGCGGGCTGACGCCGACGATCTCCACGAAGGTGATGCGGACGCGGCGCGGGTCGGCGGTGACGTTGCCGGCGTAGGCGCGGAAGACGGCGGCCGCGCGTTCGGGCAGCGGCAGGTCGCGCGCGTCGGCCGCGGCGGCGAGGACGGCTTCCTCGGCCCAGTCGTTGACCTGGAGGTGCAGGGCGGCGAGCACGTCCTCCAGGGTGCGGAACTCCTCGTAGAACTGGCGGGTGGACAGTCCCGCGGCCTCGCTGAGCGCCGCCACGGTCGTGGCGCGGTAGCCGGGGGTGTCGCCGAACAGCGTGAGCGCGGCGTCGAGGAAGCGCCGACGCCGCTCGGCCTGGCGCTGCGCGGCGGACTTCCCGCCGTAGCGGCCCGTCGGGGCCCTGAGCCTGCCCGCCACCCGCCGCTCCCCCGTCCGCGCCCGCACTCCCGGCCTCCGACTGATTTTGTCGTGCACGCGGTCTTGTGGAGAGGGACTCCCCTTCCTTACTTTTCAGTAAGTTCACTCTGAAAGCGGCTGTGTTCAGAACGCGTGCGTCACCACCACCCCACCACGCCCCCTGCCAGAGGAGAGCAGCATGCCTGCCTTCGGACCCAGGCACCTTCGCGCCGTGACCGCCGCACTCGCCCTCGTCGTCGCCACCCCGGCGACCGGTGCCGCGGCCGGCCCGGACGCCCCCGCCGGCCTGCGCGAGGTGATGTTCGTCGGCAACAACTGGGACGGCACCGCCGACGTCATCCGCTCCACCGGCGACTTCGCGCGGATCGGCCGGATCGACGTCGTCCCGGACAAGGCGGAGCGGATGGCCGAGATCAACGCCGATCCGGTCAAGTGGATCTACTTCCAGGCCATCCGCAACAGCGTCGGCGAGGGCCACGACCAGTTCGTCGACGACATGTACTCCACGCCCGACGGCACGTCGGTCGTCGTCTCGCGGCCGAGCTTCGCCGACGTCGTCTCCCTCGACCTCGCCACCGGCGACATCGAGTGGCGCTTCCCCGTGTCCGGCTACCGCTCCGACCACATGGCGGTCTCCCCCGACGGCACCCGGGTCGCGGTGTCGGCGTCCACGTCCAACACCGTGCACGTGCTGGACATCGAAACCGGCGCGCAGCTCGGGAAGTTCGGCACGGGCGACAAGCCGCACGAGAACATCTTCACCCGCGACGGCAGGTACATCTGGAACATGTCGATCGGGGAGGTGAACACCGCGCTGGACGCCCCCTGGCTGGACTGGACGAAGGGCGACCGGCGCATCACGGTCGTGGACGCGACGACGTTCCAGCGGGTCGAGGTGATCGACATGCGTGAGCGGCTCGACGCGATCGGGCTCGGCGACCACTCCGACGCCGTCCGCCCCGCGGCCTTCTCCCCCGACGAGGCCAAGCTGTACTTCCAGGTGTCGTTCTTCAACGGCTTCTTCGAGTACGACATCGCCGCCGACCGCATCACCCGGACGAAGACCCTGCCGAAGAACCCGGCCACCAGCGGGGACCGCACCACCTGGGTCAACGACTCGCGGCACCACGGCATCTCGATGAGCCCGGACGGGGCCAAGCTGTGCGTCGCGGGCACCATGGACGACTACGCGACGGTCGTCGACCGCGCGACGCTGGAACAGGGTCCGCTCGTCACCGCCGCGAAGCCGTACTGGGCCACCGTCAGCGGCGACGGCACCCACTGCGTGGTCTCCGAGAGCGGCGCCGACCAGGTCACGGCCATCGACTTCGCCACCGGCGAGAAGTCGGTGTCCGTCCCGGTCGGCGACCACCCCCAGCGGGTCCGCCTCGGGCACGTGCCGGCCGACTGGACGGGGCCCTCGGCCTCCTGACCGCCCCGCGACCGGCTGCCGCGCCGCTACCGGCGCGGCAGCCGGTGCAGGACGACGTCCTCGAGCCGGCCGTCGTCGGCCGTGGCCGTCATGTAGGTGCAGTACGGCTGACGGCGCCGGTCGGTGGGCGACCCGGGGTTGAGCAGGCGCAGGCCGGTGCCGGCGGTGGTGTCCCAGGGGATGTGGCTGTGCCCGAAGACCAGGACGTCCAGGCCGGGGAAGCGGGCCGCGCAGCGGGCCTCGCGCCCCTGGGCCGCGCCCGTCTCGTGGACGACGCCGAACCGCAGGCCGCCCAGCTCGGCGTAGGCCACCTCGGGCAGCCGGGCGCGCAGGCCGGGTCCGTCGTTGTTGCCGTACACCCCGACGAGCCGGCGGCTGCGGCTCTCCAGCAGGTCGAGGGTGGCCGTGTCGACCCAGTCGCCGGCGTGCAGGACCACATCGGCGTCCGGGATCTCGGCGAGCAGCCGCTCGGGCAGTTCCCTGGCCCGCTTCGGCAGGTGGGTGTCGGACAGGAGCAGCAGGCGCACGGATCCAGCGTAGTGGCCGGGGCTCAGCGGGGCTCGCGGTACTCGGCGGTGCGCCGCTTGAGCGGCTCCCACCAGGCCCGGTTGTCCCGGTACCAGGCGACGGTGGCGGCCAGCCCGGCCTCGAAGCCGTGCCGGGGCCGGTAGCCCAGTTCGTCGCGGGCCTTGCTCCAGTCGACCGAGTAGCGCAGGTCGTGGCCCTTGCGGTCCTCGACGTGCCGGACCCGGTCCCAGCCGGCGCCGCAGGCGTCGAGGAGCAGGCCGGTGAGGTCGAGGTTGCTCAGCTCGGTGCCGCCGCCGATGTTGTAGACCTCGCCGGCCCGGCCCCGGGTCCGCACGAGGTCGACGCCCCGGCAGTGGTCGTCGACGTGCAGCCAGTCGCGGACGTTGCGCCCGTCGCCGTACAGCGGGACCTCGCGGCCGTCGAGGAGGTGGGTGACGAACAGCGGCACCAGCTTCTCGGGGAACTGGTGCGGGCCGTAGTTGTTGGAGCACCGGGTCACCCGTACGTCCAGGCCGTGGGTGCGGTGGTACGAGAGGGCCAGCAGGTCGCCCGACGCCTTGGAGGCGGAGTACGGGGAACTGGGCCGCAGCGGGTGCTCCTCGGACGCCGAGCCGGCGTCGACGGAGCCGTAGACCTCGTCGGTGGAGACGTGCACGAAGGGCCCCACGCGGTGGCGCAGGGCGGCGTCCAGGAGGGTCTGGGTGCCGACGACGTTGGTGAGGACGAAGTCGGCGGCGGCGTCGATCGAGCGGTCCACGTGGGACTCGGCGGCGAAGTGCACCACCTGGTCGGCGTCGGCCATGAGTTTGTCGACGAGTGCGGCGTCGCGGATGTCGCCGTGCACGAAGTCCAGCCGGGGGTGGCCGAGTTCGAGGTTGTCGAGGGTGCCCGCGTAGGTGAGGCTGTCCAGCACCGTGATCCGCGGCGGCTCGGGAATGTCCCGGGCGAGGAGGGCGCGGACGTACCGGGAGCCGATGAATCCGGCGGCGCCGGTGACGAGGAGGTTCATGAGCGGTGCGGTGCCTTGCTGGGGTCGGGGCGGGCGGTGCGGACGTCCTCGACGTTACCCGTGGGGCCTCACCGCTGACGGGGTGGGATCAGTCCTCGCCCCTGACGATGTTCGACTCCTGCCCCGCCTGCGGTGCGGGGGTGGCGCCGCCGTCCTCGACGGCCGGTATCCAGGTGCGCATCGCACCACCCCGGCCGCGCTGACGGCGGGCTTTGGACCAGCCCGTCTCCAGGCGGCGGACGGCGGGTTTCTCACGGGTGTCCGGGGTCACGGGGCATCATCTTCCTTCTGCGCGTCCGGTGCGGTCGCGCTCCGGGTCCCCGAGCGCGACGCCGCGAAACACCGGGCAGGCGCGCCCCTACGGGTTGGGCCGGGCGACGCTGATGTCGCCGAGCGCCGACCGCGGGTCGCGTTCCATGGCCAGGTCGCCGAGGGAGACGATGCCGACGGGGCGGCCGTCGTCGACGACCGGGACCCGGCGCACGGCGTGCTCGCGCATCAGCTCGACGGCGTGGTCCAGCGCGTCGTCGGAGCGCACGGTCACCAGGTCGTCGCTGCACGCGCCGGCCACCGTGGTCCGCTCCGGGTCGCCGCCCTCCGCCACGGACCGGACCACCAGGTCACGGTCGGTGACCAGGCCGCGCAGTTCGTCGCCGTCCGTGACCAGCACGGCTCCGAGATCCTGGTCGCGCATGATGCGGGCGACGGCGGTGACGGAGGCCTGCGGCTCCACGGTCACCGGGTCGCCGGTCATGATGTCGCGGACGTACTGGGTCATGGGTGGTCCCTCGTTCCCTGTCTCGCTCGTGACCTGTCTCGCTCGTCCTCCGGGCGTCCGGGTACCCGGCGGGGCGGCGCCGGCACCTACCGCGGGGCGCGGTGCAGCGGGATCTCGCTCCAGACCTGCTTGCCCCCGCTGACCGGCAGGCTGCCCCAGGTCGCCGACATCGCCTCCACGAGGAGGATGCCGCGACCGCCGGTGGCCTCCCAGCCGATGCTGGTCGGCTTGACCGGCGTACGGGGCGAGGCGTCGGCGACCGCGACGCGCAGCCGGCCGTTGACCAGGGTGAGGTCGAGGCGGACCTGGCCGTCGGTGTGCACCAGGGCGTTGGTGACCAGCTCGGAGACGATCAGGAGGACGCCGTCGACGTCGTCGTCCGGCACCTCCCAGGAGCGCAGGGTGCGGCGGGTGAAGCGGCGGGCGTGCCGCACGGCCTCGGGCAGCCGCCACACCGACCAGCTCTCCCGCAGCGGACGTACGGCCATGGCGTCGTAGCGCACCAGCAGCAGGGCGACGTCGTCGCTGCGGCGGGCGTTGCCCAGCAGGGCGTCGGCGACCAGCCCGAGGTGGGCGGGGTCGGACCCGGCCAGCGCGTGCGCGAAGGCGTCCATGCCCTCGTCGATGTCGGCGTCGGCGCGCTCCACCAGACCGTCCGTGGTGAGGGCGATCAGCGTGCCGGGCCGCAGCCGCAGCGGGCTCATCGGGAAGTCGGCCTGGGCCACCACGCCCAGCGGCGGGCCGCCCTCCGTCTCCGCGATCTCCGTCGTGCCGTCGGGGTGGCGCAGCACCGGGGGCAGGTGCCCGGCCCGCACGCACCAGGCGGAGCCCTCCTCCATGTCCAGGTCGACGTACACGCAGGTGGCGAAGAGGTCGCTCTCCATGCCGACCAGCAGCCGGTTCGCGTGGGAGACCACCACGTCCGGCGGGTGCCCCTCGACGGCGTAGGCGCGCAGGGCGGTGCGCATCTGGCCCATCAGGGTGGCGGCGGCGGCGCTGTGTCCCTGGACGTCGCCGATGACGAGGGCGACGTGGTGGTCGGGCAGCGGGATCACGTCGTACCAGTCGCCGCCCAGCTCCAGGCCGGCCGTGCTGGGCAGGTACCGGGCGACTGCCTCCGCGCCGGGCAGCTTCGGCAGCCGGCGCGGCAGCAGCTGGCGCTGGAGCATGCCGACGAGTTCGTGCTCGGCGTCGAAGGCGTGGGCGCGCATCAGGGCCTGCCCGGCGAGCCCGGCGGAGGCGGTGAGCAGGGCGCGTTCGTCGGGCCCGAAGTCGTGCGGGGCGTCCCAGCCGATCAGACAGGCGCCGGCCATGCGGCCGCCGGCGGGCAGCGGGAGGACGGCGAGGCCGCCGGGACCGACGTCGGCGAGGGCGGGTTCCAGGTCGCCGGTGCCGGCCGGCCAGATCCGGGCGCGGCCCTCGCTCAGCGCGGCGGCGAGGGTGGGCATGGCCCGCACCGGCGCGTCGGGCCACTCGGTGCGCCACTCCAGCCGCCACAGTTCGGGCCAGGACTCGGGCTCGGGCGGGTCCAGGACGGTGACGACGAGGCGGTCGTTCTCCAGCTCGGCCAGCGCGATCCGGTCGGCGCGCAGCGGCCTGCGCAGGGCGGCGACCACGGCCTGGCTGACGTCGCGGACGGTGCCCGCGGTGGCCAGCGCGGCGGCGAGGCGCTGGACCCGGGCCACGTCGGTCACGTCCGGGCGCAGGGTGGAGGCGTCGGCGACCGTGCCCACGAGGCGGGCCGGCTGCCCCTCGCCGCCCGGCAGCAGGCGCCCGCTCAGCCGGAGCCACTTCGGCGGGCCGGTCGGCTGGAGCACGCGGAACTCCAGCTCGCGGTCGCCGATGGACATGTGGTCGGCCTCCGTCACCGACATCAGCGAGGGGAGGTCCTCGGGCACGGTCAGGCCGAGCAGGGTCTCGACCTTGCCGTCGAACTCGCCGGGCGCGAGGCCGAACAGGCGCAGGATGTCGTCGCCGACCTCGACCCGGCCGGTGTCCATGGCCAGGGTGAAGGCGCTCGGCCGCAGTTCCCCGCCCTCGGCGGCGACGGGCGGCGCGGGACAGGTGACGGCCCCGGCGATCAGTTCGAGGCAGGCGCGATCATCGGCGTCGAAACCCTCCGGGCGCTCGGTGAGGGCGAGGAGGCATCCGCCGCCGTTCCCGTGCACGGGGAGGGCGGCGAGGGAGAAGCCGCTCGACGGCACGTGGCGCGACTCGGCCGACCCCGCGAACTCCTCCGGACCGAGCCACACCGGGGTCCCGCTCCGGTGGGCGTCGGCGACCGGGGAGCCGCCGGCGGTGGGGTAGCCGTCGCGCACGCCGTACAGGGTGCGCGGCGCGCCGGCCGACTCGGCCAGGCAGAGCAGCTCGCGGTTCTCGCCGGGCGTGTAAAGGGCGGCGAGGGAGGCGCCCGCGAAGACCAGCGCCTGTTCGAGGACGCGACGCGGCCGCTCCTCGGGGGCGGGGCCGGACGCGATCGCCCTCAGGGCACCCTCGGCACGCAGCGTTCTCGCTCCGCGCCGCACCACGCCCTCACTGACCACGCCGCCATTACAGCGCTTGTGGGACATCCGCGCAGCCCTTGCGACCGACGTACCGGCGATCAGGACACGGAAGTGGCTCGCGGGACGGGCGGGGCGGGCCGTGAGGGCGGGGCGCGCCGTGAGGGCGGGGTGCCGGTGTGGCGCTCGCCGTGCGGGGTGGGCCCGTGGGGAGGAGATTTGTACCCGGGGCCACGGGCGCGCCCGCGCGAGGAGGTGGTCGCTGTGTCCGACGACCGGTCGTCCCCGGCGGCGCACGTCCCGGGTGAACCGGACGGCCTCCCGGTGCTGTCCCTGGCGCTGGCCGCGATGATGGAGGACGTCCACGCGCACTCGGGGGCGGTATACCTGCTGGGCGCCGACCCGCCGGTGCTGGAGATGGCGGTGATGGCGGGTCTGCCGAGGGCGTTCGCGGCCCCCTGGGAGCGGGTGACGCTGCACTCGCCGGTGCCGGTGGCGGACGCGGTGCGCGAACGGAGGCTGGTCTGGGTCGGCGACGGGGAGGAGATGGCCCGGAGCTTTCCCCGGGTCGCCGTGGTCCTGCCGTATCCCTTCGCCCTGGTCGCGCTGCCCGTGGCGACCGAGTCCGCGGCGTACGGCGCGGTGTTCCTGACCTGGCCCGGCTCGCGTCCCGAGGGGCTGTCAGAGCGGGAGCGCGCACACCTGACGGCGGCCTGCGGACGGCTCGCGGTGCGGCTGGAGCGGGCGGCCGCGGCGAGCGTTCCCGTCCACCCGGAGCCCGACCTGCTGGCCGCCCCCGTGGTCGGGGGCGCGCCCGGCACGCTCGGCTCGCTGGAGGCCGTGCGCATGGTGGGACGGCTGCCGTACGGGCTGTGCTCCCTCGACCTGCACGGCCGGGTCGGTTACGCGAACCCGGCGGCGGCCGCGCTCCTGGACGTGCCGGTCTCCACCCTGATCGGCACCCAGTTGTGGACGTCGGTGCCGTGGCTCAACGACCCGGTGTACGAGGACCGGTACCGCGCCGCCCTGTTCAGCCAGCAGGCCACGTCCTTCGTCGCGCTGCGCCCGCCCGGCACCTGGCTGTCGTTCCGCATGTACCCGACCCGCACCGGGCTCAGTGTCCGCATCAGCCGGGCCCGCGGGGTGTCGCGGCCTGATCCGGCCGCATCCGTGACGGACGAGGCCGCTCCGCCCCGGCTGGTGACCGTCTCCCGGGTGGTCAGCCTGACCGGCGCGCTCTCCGAGGCGGTGAGCGTGCAGGACGTGGTGCAGCTGATCGCGGACGAGGTCGCGCCGACCGTGGGCAGCCAGGCCCTGGTCGTCCTGGGCTCCCGGGCTGGGCGGCTGCACGTGCTGGGGCACCGCGGCTACCCGGACCCGAGGATCCCGGAACGCTTCGACGGGAGTCCGCTCACGGAGCGGATCCCCGGCGCGCAGGTCCTGCGGACGGGCGTGCCCGCGTTCTTCGAGTCCTGGGAACAGCTCAGGCACCTGTATCCGGCCCGGCGGGGCACGCACGACGGCTTCGCGGCCTGGGCCTATCTGCCCCTGATCACCTCGGGCCGGCCCGTGGGCACGTGTGTGCTCGCCTACGGACGGCCGCACATCTTCACCACGGAGGAACGCGCGATCCTGACGAGCCTGGCCGGGCTGATCGCCCAGGCCCTGGACCGGGCCCTGCTCTACGACGCCAAGCACCGGATGGCACACGGGCTGCAGGAGGCCCTGCTGCCGCACTCGCTGCCCGCGGTCCCCGGCATCGAGGCCGCCGCCCGCTATCTGCCGGCCACCCGGGGCATGGACATCGGCGGCGACTTCTACGACCTGATGCCGGCCGGCGCGACGGCGGCCGCGGTGATCGGGGACGTCCAGGGGCACAACGCGACCGCGGCGGGGCTGATGGGGCAGGTACGCACCGCGATCCGCGCGTACACCACCGTCGGGCAGGCCCCGCAGGAGGTCGTACGCAGCACCAACCGGCTGCTGATCGACCTCGGGACCGAGCTGTTCGCCAGCTGCCTGTACCTCCGGCTGGACCCGGCGCGCGGGCGGGCGGTGCTGGCCCGCGCGGGCCACCCGCCGCCGCTGCTGCGCCGGCCCGACGGGAGGGTGCGGGCGCTGGACGTCGAGGGCGGTCCGCTGCTGGGCGTCGACCCCTCGGCCGCGTACCCGTGCACGGAGATCGACCTGGCCCCCGGGTCCCTCCTCGTCCTCTACACCGACGGCCTCGTGGAGTCCCCCGGCGTCGACTTCGACGACGCCCTCGACGACCTGGGCCGGCGGCTGGCCGACGCCGGGGACCTGCCGCTGGACGAACTCGCCGACCACCTGGTCCGGCACGAGCACGGCGCGCAGGGGCACCCCGACGACATCGCCCTGATGCTGCTGCGGGCCCGCGGCGACTGACCCGCCGGTGCCGTGGCGGACCGCGCCGTGCGGCCCTCCGGCCCTCTCCCCCGCCGGAGGGCCGGACCGCCGACGCCGGCCGGCCCCGTGGGACCGGCCGACGGGCCGCGGGGCGGCGCCGCGCGTACGGGGTCCGGATCAGCCCGTCAGCCCGGAGCCGTCACCGCTGCCGACGCCCGCGCCGTCACCCACGTCCCCGGCACCCGCGTCATCACCCGCGTCCCCGGCCCCCGCGCCGTCACCGGCATCACCGACGTCCCCCGCGCCCGAGTCGTCCCCGGCACCTGCACCCGCGCCGGCACCGGCACCCGCACCCCCGCCGTCACCGTCTCCCAACGTGGCGCCCACGGCCTCCAGCGCGGTGGTGACCGGCTGGAAGAAGGTCTCGCCGCCGGCCGTGCAGTCGCCGCTGCCGCCGGAGGTCAGCCCTATCGCGAGGCCGTCCTGGGTGAACAAAGAGCCTCCGCTGTCACCCGGTTCGGCGCACACGTCGGTCTGGATGAGACCGGTGACCGTCCCCTCGGGGTAGTTGACGGTGGCGTCCAGGCCGAGGACCTGGCCGTCCGCCAGTCCGGTCGTGCTGCCCATCCGGAAGACCTGCTGACCGACCGTCGCCTCGGCGGCCCGGGAGATCGCGAGCGTCTGGTCCCCGAGGTTCACCTCGCTCGGCGCCTCGGTCGCCGGGTCGTCGTACCGGACGAGCGCGAAGTCGCCCTCGCCGGGGAAGACCGCCTGGTCGACGGTGGCGATCGGCTGCCCGCCCTGCGCGTCGGACCACTGGGCGTCCGCGACCCCGCAGTGACCGGCCGTCAGGAAGGCGGGCGAGCCGTCGCCCGCGGTGACGTTGAAGCCGAGGGAGCAGCGCGCGCCGCCGCCGAAGATGGCGTCGCCGCCCGACACGAACGTCTTGAAGGTGCCCGGGGACTTCCTGACGGTCGCCATGCCGGAGCCGAGGCGCTCGACGGTGGACTCCAGCCGGTCCCAGTCGGCGCCGGTGACGGTGCGGTCGGCGGTCACCAGGATCTTGTTGGTGCGCGGGTCGATCGCCCACGAGGTGCCGGGGATGGTCGCCTCGGACTTCAGAGTGCCCGCGCCGGCCCGCAGCTCGCTCATGCTGTTGTCGACCTCGCGAACCTCCGCGCCCGCCTTCTTCGCCCGCACGACGACCTGGTTGTCGTCCCCGGCCACGACGTTGACGACGAGCTGCCGCTCTCCGGCGTCGTAGTAGGAGCCGGCGAAGGCGTCGCCGAGCTGTCCGGCGAGCCGCGAGGCGAGATCCGACGCGTCCGCCGCCTTGAGGGTCCTCGGCGCCGCGGCGGCGTCGTCCGGGGCCCCGCCGTCCTGGGAGGCGTTGGCGTTGGGCAGCAGGACGGCGGCCGCGCCGAGCGCCACCACACCGCCTGCCGCCATCGCGGCCCTGCGCTTCGGGATTCGCTTGTGACTCAACCTTCTCGACCTCCTGGGACGGGTCCGTGCCGCCGGTCCGGCAGCTGTCGGGGGGCACCTGGACGGCTGTTGGTACGCACAGGCCGGACGGACCGTTCAATGTCCTCCGACCCACCCCTTCCGATCGACACCCTCCGCATTCGGTCGGCGACGTTCTGTTCCGATCACGGAGCGGAATGCGGGCTTCAGCGAATCTGCACATCGAATGCTCAACCCGGTCACCCCGGTTGGCGGATCTGCACAATCCCGCGCCCCCTCGCACGCCTTTGGGGCGGGAGTGCCGGAATCACCCGGGTGGGAGCAAGGGGCGGCGCGAGACGATGTGGGGCCCCATGTGAAGAAGTCGCCGCGAAGACGTGCGCTCCCGTGCACGCTTGGGTGCGCGGACGTCGCAACTGCCCTGGTGGGGGGTGGTGATTGATTGGAAGCGCGCACCGGCCGCGTGCTTTGATCCATCGCACCGCGGCGGTCGCGGAGGGCTCCGGAAAGGGGCCGCCCGGCACCCGCGGTCGCGGCCGTCATCTGTCCCCAGAGGGGGCCGCTCCCCCCTTGTGAAATGGCTATACGAAGGGAAGTTCCATCATGAACTCCACCCCCCAGGTTGAGACCGTCGAGATCTCCGACGCCGACCTCGACAACGTCTCCGGCGGTCTGTCCGTGAACGCCGTCGGCACCGTCACCGGCCTGGTGGACGGCATCGCCCCGGTCTCCGGCCTGGTCAACACCGCCATCGGCACCGTCGAGGGCGTCACCGGCCTGAACACGGCCCCGGTCACCAACCTGGTCGCCGGTCTCTGATCGCGCCCCCATGCCGCTGAGTCCCGGAGCCCTCCAGGCTCCGGGACTTTTCGGCCGTTCTTCTCAAGCCCCGCGCCACGCCGCGCGGGCTTCTCCGGGAAACTCTGGGATACGTCCGACGTGCAGTTCCGCCAACAGGCCCTCACCAAACTCCAGTCGCCGGAGGAACTCGACCTCCCGGTGCGCTTCGCCCGCCCGCAGGGCTGGCTGGTGCTGTCCGTGACCGTGGTCGCGATGGCCGCCGCCTCCGTGTGGGCGGTGAGCGGATCGGTGACCTCCACGGTCGGCGCGCCCGCCGTTCTCACCCACGGGCAGGGCAGCTACCTCCTGCAGAGCCCCGTCTCCGGCCAGGTCACCGCGGTCCTCGCGCGCCAGGGTGAGCGGCTACCCGCCGACTCCCCCGTACTGAAGGTGCGCACGAACGAGGGCGAGAGCGTGGTCCGCACGGTCGACGCCGGCCGGGTCAGCGCACTCGCGGCGACCGTCGGGCAGATCATCCAGACCGGCGCCAACGTCGCCTCCGTCGAGAAGGTCGCCCACGCCGGCGACCCGCTCTACGCCACGGTCTACGTCCCCGCCGAGAAGGCCGCCGCCATCCCCGCGCACGCCTCGGTCGACCTGACCGTCCAGTCGGTGCCGACCCAGCAGTACGGCGTCCTGCGCGGCACGGTGAAGTCGGTGGACCGCTCGGCGCAGTCGGCGCAGACCATCTCCGCGTTCCTCGGCGACAGCCAGCTCGGCGAGCAGTTCACCAAGGAGGGCAGGCCGGTCGCCGTGACGGTGCGCCTGGACACCTCGAAGTCGACCGAGAGCGGCTACGCCTGGTCGTCCGCGGACGGACCGCCCTTCGAGCTGACCTCCATGACCATGGCCGAGGGTTCCATCCGGCTGGCCGACCAGCGTCCCGTCGATTGGCTGCTGCCGTGAGTACCGCACAGGAGACCCGGGGCAGACGCCGCGCCGCCCCGCCCGAGCGCCGCGTGCCCAAGAGCCGCGCCAAGACGGTCCGCACACCGACCGTGCTGCAGATGGAGGCCGTGGAGTGCGGCGCCGCGTCCCTCGCGATGGTGCTCGGCCACTACGGCCGGCACGTCCCGCTGGAGGAGCTGCGCATCGCCTGCGGCGTCTCCCGCGACGGCTCACGCGCCAGCAACCTGCTGAAGGCGGCCCGCGGCTACGGCTTCACCGCCAAGGGCATGCAGATGGACCTGGCCGCCCTCGCCGAGGTGACGGCACCGGCCATCCTCTTCTGGGAGTTCAACCACTACGTCGTCTACGACGGCATGGGGCGCCGCTTCGGTCGGCGCGGGGTGTTCGTCAACGACCCCGGCAAGGGCCGCCGTTTCGTGTCCCTGGAGGACTTCGACGGGTCGTTCACCGGGGTCGTCCTGACCATGGAGCCCGGCGAGGACTTCACCCGGGGCGGCCGCAGGCCCGGTGTGCTGGGCGCGATGCCGGCCCGGCTGCGCGGCACCGCGGGCACCCTGCCCGCCGCCGTGCTGGCGAGCCTGCTGCTGGTGGCGGTGGGCGCGGCGGTGCCCGCGCTCAGCCGTACCTACATCGACACGTTCCTGATCGGGGGGCAGACCTCGCTGCTCGGCGTGCTGTTCGCGTCGATGGCGGCCTGCGTGCTGCTGACGGTGGTGCTGACCTGGCTCCAGCAGGCCAACCTGCTGCACGGCCGCATCATCTCCTCCACCCTCTCCAGCGCCCGTTTCCTGCGCCACCTGCTGCGGCTGCCGGTGACCTTCTTCTCCCAGCGCAGTCCGGCCGACCTGGTGCAACGCCTCCAGTCCAACGACGCCGTCGCCGAGACCCTGGCCCGCGACCTCGCCGCGGCGGGCGTCGACGCGATCGTCGTCGTCCTGTACGCGGTGCTGCTGTACACGTACGACCCGCAGCTCACCTTCGTCGGCATCGGCGTGGCGCTGCTCAACATCCTCGCCATGCGGATCGTCATCAAGCTGCGGGCCACCCGTACGGCGAAACTGCGGGCGGACACGGCGCGGCTGACCAACACCGCGTACACCGGCCTCCAGCTGATCGAGACGATGAAGGCGACCGGCGGTGAGGACGGCTACTTCCGCAAGTGGGCGGGGCAGCACGCCACCACGCTGGAGGAGCAGCAGCGGCTCGGGGTGCCGAGCGCCTGGCTGGGGGTGGTCGCGCCGACGCTGGCGACGCTCAACAGCGGGCTGATCCTGTGGATCGGCGGCATGCGGGCGGTCGAGGGCCACATCTCGGTCGGTCTGCTGGTCGCGTTCCAGGCGCTGGTGGTGCGCTTCACGGCCCCGCTGACCCGGCTCAACGGCGTCGCGGGCCGCATCCAGGACTTCGCGGCCGACGTGGCCCGGCTGAAGGACGTGGAGAACTTCCGGACCGACCCGCTCCACGACCGTCCCGGCGGGATCGACTCCACCCGCCGGCTGCGCGGTCACGTCGAGCTGCAGAACGTCTCGTTCGGCTACAACCCGCTCGACAAGCCCCTGCTCACCGGCTTCGACCTGACCGTCGGGCCGGGTCAGCAGGTGGCGCTGGTCGGCGGCTCGGGCAGCGGCAAGTCCACGGTGTCCCGGCTGATCTCGGGGCTGTACGCCCCCTGGGACGGCGTGATCCGCATCGACGGCCGGCGGCTGGAGGACATCCCGCGCGGGGCGCTGGCGTCGTCCGTCTCCTTCGTCGACCAGGACGTGTTCCTCTTCGAGGGCTCCGTGCGCGACAACGTGGCGCTGTGGGACCCGTCGGTCCCCGACGACGCGGTGGTGGAGGCGCTCAGGGACGCCGCCCTGGAGGACGTGGTGATGCGCCGCCCGGGCGGCATCCACAGCCGGGTCGAGCAGGACGGACGGAACTTCTCCGGCGGGCAGCGCCAGCGCCTGGAGATCGCCCGGGCCCTGGTCCGCCGGCCGAGCATCCTCGTCCTCGACGAGGTGACCAGCGCCCTGGACGCGGAGACGGAACTGGTGGTCATGGACAACCTGCGCCGGCGCGGCTGCGCCTGCGTGGTGATCGCGCACCGGCTCAGCACCGTGCGGGACAGCGACGAGATCGTCGTGCTCCAGCACGGCACGGTGGTGGAGCGCGGACGGCACGAGGCGCTGGTCGCGCACGGCGGCGCGTACGCGGCGCTGGTCAGGGAGCGGTGAGATGACCTCCGTGCACGAAGGCCAGGGCGACCTCGTCCTCGGGGCGCTCGGCTCGCTGGGCACCCGCGTCGACTGCGCCGGCTTCACCCGCCTGGACCTGGAGGGTCCCCAGGTCCTGTGGCTGGTGGCGTCCGGCGCGGCCGACCTGTTCGCCGTCGACGCCGGGGAACAGGGGCACTGGCACCACCTGGGCCGGCTGGAGGCGGGCTCGGTGCTGCTCGGGCCGGTCGCCGGTCCCCAGCACACGCTGGTCGCGCGTCCGCTGCGGGACTGCGTGGTCCACCGCATCGCCCTGCGCGAGCTGTACCAGCCGGCGAGCACCCAGACCTGGTCGTACGACGAGTACGGCAACGCCCGGTACGTGCCGCCGACGACGAGTCCGCTGGAGTACGCCCTCGCCCTCGGCGTGGGCCGCAGCCTCAGCGTCCTGTTCCAGGCGCCGATGGCGAACGAGGGGGCCGCGGCGCCCACCGACGACGACGTGTTCTGGATGCAGGTCCCGCCGGGCAGCGTGCAGTACGGGGCGGTGTACGGCGACGAGGCCGCCGCCGACCTGCTCATGGACCCCGCGCTGTGGCAGAGCATGGTCGACCAGCAGTACCGGCTGCTGACCACCCTGGACCGCTGGATCGAGCAGCTGGAGCGCACCCACGAGACGCGGACGGCGGCCGGCATCAGGGCCGGTGAGGCGGTGCGCGCCCGGGCCGACCGGACGCTGCTCGCCTCCATCGGCAGGCGGTCGGACCGGCGCACCACGGCCGCCGACGCCGACGCCACGTACGCGGCGTGCGCACTGGTCGCCCGCGCCGCCGGGATCACGCTCGCCGAGCCCGCCCGGGGCGGCGCGGAGGGCGACCGGACCGACCCCGTGGAGCGGGTGGCCGTCGCCTCGCGCGTGCGGACCCGGACCGTACGGCTGGAAGGCCGCTGGTGGCGGGACGACATAGGACCGCTGGTCGGTCACCGGGCCCTGTCGGGGGCGCCGGTGGCACTGCTGTGGCAGCGCGGCGGTTATGTGGCCGTCCACCCGGCCACCGGCCGTCGGACGCCGGTCGAGAAGGCGAACGCCGAGGAGTTCGAGCCGCGTGCGGTGATGTTCTACCGGCCGCTGCCCGAACGGCGGCTCAGCCCGCTGCGGCTGCTGCGCTTCTGCCTCCAGGGCACCCGCGGCGACCTGACCGCTCTGCTGCTCGCCGGGCTGGTGACGGTGGCGCTCGGCGCGCTGGTGCCGGTCGCGACCGGCAAGGTGCTCGGCGAGTTCGTGCCGAAGGCCCAGACCGGGCTGATCGTGCAGGTGTGTCTCGCGGTGATGCTGAGCAGTGTCGTGGCGGCGGCCTTCATGCTGATGCAGAACCTCACCATCCTGCGGCTGGAGGGACGGATCGAGGCGACGCTCCAGCCGGCCGTGTGGGACAGGCTGCTGCGGCTGCCGACGACGTTCTTCACCGAGCGGTCCACTGGCGAGCTGGCGAGCGCCGCGATGGGCATCAGCGCGATCCGCAGACTGCTGGCGGGGGTGGGCCCGACGGTGGCCCAGTCGGTGACGGTCGGGGTGATGAACCTGGGTCTGCTGCTCTGGTACAGCGTGCCGATGGCACTCGCCGCGATCGGCATGCTGGTGGTCGTCGCCGCCGTGTTCCTGGCGCTGGGCCTGTGGCAGGTGCGCTGGCAGCGGCGGCTGGTCAAGCTCACCAACCAGCTCAACAACCAGGCGTTCCAGACCCTGCGCGGGCTGCCCAAGCTGCGGGTCGCGGCGGCGGAGAACTACGCGTACGCGGCATGGGCGGAGCGGTTCGCGCACAGCCGTGAGCTGCAGCAGCGGGCGGGGCGCGTCAAGAACCTGAACGCGGTGCTCGCGGCGGTGTACCTGCCGCTGTGCACCCTCCTGATGTTCATGCTGCTGGCGGGCCCGGCGCGCGGTTCGATGTCGGCGTCCGACTTCCTCACCTTCAACGCGTCGGTGACGATGCTGCTGACCTCGGTGGCCCAGCTGACCGGCGCGTTCGTGTCGGCGGTGGCCGCGCTGCCGCTCTTCGAGGAGATCCGGCCGGTCCTGGACGCCACGCCCGAGGTGCGTGCGTCGAGCACCCGGCCGGGGCCGCTGTCCGGCGCGATCGAGGCGCGGCGGCTGTCGTTCCGGTACACCGACGACGGTCCGCTGGTCCTGGACGACGTGTCCTTCGAGGTCCGGCCGGGCGAGTTCGTGGCGATCGTCGGTCCCAGCGGCTGCGGCAAGTCGACGCTGCTGAGGCTGCTGATCGGCTTCGACCGGCCGCTGTCGGGCAGTGTCCTGTACGACGGCCAGGACCTGTCCGCCCTCGACCCGTCGGCGGTGCGCCGGCAGTGCGGGGTGGTGCTCCAGCACGCGCAGCCCTTCACCGGTTCGATCCTGGACGTCATCTGCGGCACCGAGCCGTACACGCCCGAGGAGGCGATGGCGGCGGCCCGGATGGCGGGCCTCGCGGAGGACATCGAGCGGATGCCGATGGGCCTGCACACGATCGTCTCGGGCAGCGGGGCGGTCTCCGGGGGCCAGCGGCAGCGGCTGATGATCGCGCAGGCGCTGATCCGTCGGCCGCGTCTCCTCTTCTTCGACGAGGCGACCAGCGCGCTGGACAACGAGACGCAGCGCACGGTGATCGAGTCCACCAAGGCGCTCGACGCCACCCGGATCGTCATCGCCCACCGGCTGTCCACGGTGCTGGACGCCGACCGCGTGATCGTGATGGAGGACGGCAAGGTGGCCCAGCAGGGCCCGCCGGCCCAGCTCCTCGCGGACACGGGCGGTCGGCTGTACGAGCTGGTGCGGCGACAGCTGGCCTGACGTGCCGGGCGGAGCGTCCGGTTTCCGGCCGTACCGCCCCGGGACCGTTGGGCGGGCGCCGAAATGGGTACCTGGGCCTTCATGCGTATCAGCGTGGTGGATGTGGGCTCGAAGACGGTCCGGCTGATGGTGGCGGACGCGGAGGGCGGCGTACCGCTGCCGGTCCACACCGCCAAGTGGCGGCTGCGGCTGTCGGAGCAGGTCGAGCCCGGCGGTCCGATCCCCGGGGAGGCGGTGGAGCGGCTCGCGGAGGCGGTCGCCGACGCCGGCCGGACGGCGGCCCGCTGGGGTGCGGCCGACCCGCTGGCCTTCGCGACCGCCGTGGTGCGTGCCGCGCCCAACCGCGGGGAGGTGCTGCGCACCGTCCGCGACCGTACGGGTATCGCCCTGTGCACCCTGCCGGGCGAGGTGGAGGCGGAGCTGACCTTCCTGGGCGCCCGGCGCTGGATGGGCTGGCGGGCGGGGCCGCTGGCGCTGCTCGACATCGGCGGCGGCTCGCTGGAGGTAGCCTTCGGCCGCGGCCGGCTGCCCGACTTCGTGGCCTCGCTGCCGCTGGGGGCGGCGCGGCTGACCCACGAGTTCCTCGCGGGCGGCGAGGACGCTCCGGAGCCGGAGCAGGTCCGGGCGCTGCGCCGCAAGGTCCGCCATCAGCTGCGGGACGTGGCGGCGCGGATCCGCTGGGAGGGGCCGCGCACTGCGGTGGCCACCTCGCGGACCTTCCAGCAGCTCGGGCGGCTGTGCGGGGCCTCACCGGGCCGGCACGGGCCGTTCGTGGAGCGCCGGATGCTCTGCTCGGACCTAGGTGAGGCGGCCGGCCGGCTGGCCGCCCTGTCCGCCGCCGAGCGGGCCCGGCTGCCCGGCATCTCCGCGCCACGGGCGGCGCAGAGTCTGGCCGGGGCGGTGGTCGGGCACACCGCGATGAAGCTGACGGGACTGGAGTCGGTCACCCTCTGCCCCTGGGCCATCCGCGAGGGGATCCTGCTGCGTCACATCGAGGACGGCCCCTCCTGGTGGGCGGAGGTCGTCCGCCGCAACGACGAGGCCCCTGCGGCGCCCGCCCCGGTGCCGCTGCGCATCGCCACCACGTCCGGCTGAGCGGGTCCACGGGCCCGCCGGACGGGAAACGTACGAACGCAAGAAGCAAGGAACGGGAGATCACATGTCCGAGAACGACCACCGCACCCCTCAGGAGCCCGAGACGGCCATCGAGGAGGTCCTGCGCGAGATCGAGGAGGCGCGGCCCCGCGACGCCGAGGCCGACGACGCCCCGCGCCGGGGCGAGGCGGGTGACGCCACCTCGCCCAACACCGGGGCCCAGAAGGACGCCGAGGGAGAGTGACCCGCGCCGCCGCGCGGAACGGGGTGCCGCGGCGGTCGCCGGGTACTCGCGAGGTCATGGACACCGAGTACGACACCCCTCCCACCGACCGCGAAGGACCGCGGCCGCCGACGGCCCGGGGCCCGCTCTCCGAGGCCGTCGGCGGCTATCTGCTCGGGACGGGCCCGCTGCCCGCCCCGGAGACCGTCGCCGCCGCGTCGCCGTACGGTGACGACCTCCAGCTCGCCCTGTACCAGTGCTACGAACTGCACTACCGGGGCTTCGCCGGGGTGTCCCCGGCCCTGGAGTGGGACCCCGGCCTGCTGGGCACGCGGGCCGCCATGGAGGACCGCTTCCTGTCCGCCCTGCGGGCCGACACCCCGGTCCACGACAGCGTGGCGGACGCGGTCGGGGCGCTGCTCGTCGAGCCCGTCGACGGAAAGGGCGTGAGTCACTTCCTGCGGGACGAGGGCGAGCTGTGGCACCTGCGCGAGTACGCGGCCCAGCGCTCCCTGTACCACCTGAAGGAGGCCGACCCGCACGCCTGGGTGCTGCCCCGGCTGTGGGGGCGCGCCAAGGCGGCGATGGCGGCGGTGGAGTTCGACGAGTACGGCGGCGGCCGTGCCGAGCGGGTGCACGCCCGCCTGTTCGCCGACCTGATGGCGGACCTGGGCCTGGACACGGCGTACGGGCGTCATCTCGACGCGGCGTCCGCGGAGTGCCTGGTCACGGTGAACATGATGTCCCTGTTCGGCCTGCACCGGGAACTGCGCGGGGCGCTGGTGGGTCATTTCGCGGCGGTGGAGATCACCTCGTCCCCCGGTTCGCGGCGGCTCGCCGAGGCGATGCGCCGCGCCGGTGCCGGGCCGGCCGCCGAGCACTTCTACGACGAGCACGTCGAGGCCGACGCGGTGCACGAGCAGATCGTGCGGCACGAGGTGATCGACGGGCTGCTGGAGCAGGAACCGCACCTCGCGGCGGACGTCGCCTTCGGCATCGACGCCACGGAGTTCGTGGAGGGCCGCTTCGGCGCCCAATTGCTCGCCGACTGGCGGGCGGGGCGGTCGTCCCTGCGTACCCCGCTGTCCCGCCCGTCCCGCGAGTCTCCCGAAATCTCCCATATTCCGTGAACGCCGGGGTACGTGGGTTCCGTGAATTTCATGGTGCTACCGGGCGTCTACGCCCCCCAGGAGGACACCGCTCTGCTGGCCGGGGCCCTGTCCGACGAGGCGCTGCCGCCGGGCGCCGCCGTACTCGACGTGGGAACCGGCACGGGCGCCCTGGCCCTGACCGCGGCGCGGCGCGGCGCGCTGGTGACCGCGGTCGACGTGTCGTGGCGGGCGGTGTACGCGGCGCGCCTGAACGCCGCCCGGGCCGGGCTGCGGATCCGTGTCCGGCACGGGAACCTCTTCACCCCCGTACGCGGTGAGTCGTTCGACCTGGTGCTGGCCAACCCGCCGTACGTGCCCGCCCCGGGCGGCGGGCGCCGGCCGCGCGGTGCCGCTCGGGCCTGGGACGCGGGCCACGACGGGCGGCTGGTCCTGGACCGGATCTGCCGGGAGGTTCCGGCGCTGCTGCGGCCCGGCGGGGTGCTGCTGCTGGTGCAGTCCGCGCTCAGCGATCCCGGGCTGACCGTCGGACAGCTGCGTGAGTCCGGTCTGAAGGCGGCGGTCACCCGGCGGCAGCGGATCGCGTTCGGTCCCGTGGTGCGCGGCCGGGAACCCTGGCTGCGCAGGCGCGGCCTGCTGTCCGGGACCGACAACGAGGAAGAGCTGGTGGTCGTCCGTGCCGAACTCCCCGTCTGATCCCCCGCGCCCGTCCGACGCCGGCGACCGGCGCCGGGTCAGGATGCAGCGGCGGGGGCCGCTGCTGGTCGAGGGCCCGGTGGAGGTGGAGCTGGAGGACGGGACGACGGTCTCGTCCGACCGCTTCCGGGTCGCCCTGTGCACCTGCCGCCGCAGCCGGCGCTACCCCTGGTGCGACACCAGTCACCGCGCCAGGTCGTCCGCGGCGGGCGACGGGCCGACGGCGAAGGGCTGACGCCCCGGACGGGCCGGACGGGCCGGACGACGCGGACCGGACGACGCGGACCGGACGACGGGGAGGACGGCGGACGGCCCCACTCCGCCCGCCGCCCCCGGTGCGGGACCGCGCGTCCCGTACGGCGACGCTCGCACTCCCCAGTGGCGAGCCGCCGGTCATGCCGCACGGGTCACGGGTCCCGGTCCTCAGAAGGTGAAGACGCTCGCGCTGCCCGCGTTCTTCACGCACTCGTTGGCGAAGGTGCGTTCGTAGGAGAGGTGCCGGCCCTGCCAGACCCCGGCGACGGTGACGACGACGGGGGCGTACTCCCGGGTGCACAGCACACCGGGGTCGGCGGACAGGGCGCCGGGGTCGCCGCCCGCGCCGCGCAGTTCGGCGCAGGCGGACGCGGCCGCGGGGTGCGTCCCCGAGGGCGTCGGGGCGCAGGTCAGGGTGACCGCGCGTATCGGTGCGGCGGTGGCAGCGCTCTCTCCGTACCCCACGGTCAGCACGAGGGCCGAGGGGGCGTAGAGCGACGCAGGGGCGGTGGCCGGGGAGGCGAGGGAGGCCCCGGCGAGGGGCCCGCAGACGGCGGTGGCCGTCAGGCCCAGAGTCGCTGCCCAGCGCGCGGTGTTCCGCATTGTGTGCATCCTTCCGCTCGTTTCGAGGAGGGTGCCGTTCCGGCTCGGTGTGCCGGAACGGCGAGCGCGACTATGCCGAGTCCGTCGCCGAAACTCATCTCGACCCCATGGGTTTCGGTAACCTTGCGTATTGAATCAGTGGCGCGAAGTCACAGACCTCGAACGTTTCAAGTCCCATTCCCGGCGGTTCTTGATCGGTCGTTGCGGCGCGAACTGGCCGGATGGCGTGATCCGCACCTTCGCCGATAGGCCGGAAACACTCCGGAAACACGCCCGTTCCCTCTGCCCCAGGGCGCCGACATACTCGCGGGTACGGTGCTCGCGGCGCGAGCAGGACGACGAGAGGCGGGACCTGGGCATGGCCAAGCACTGGGCGGACTTCCAGTACGAGATCTACCTGAACGGGATGACGGGTGCCGTACCCCGCCTGCCCACGGACCTGACCCGGCTCGAGGAACTCACCGAGCGGCGCCTGGGCCCCGGCCCCGTCGGGTACGTGGCCGGCGGCGCGGGTGACGGCAGCACCGCCCGCGCCAACCGGGCCGCCCTGGACCGGCGCCGCATCGTCCCGCGCATGCTGCGCGACGTGCACGAGCGGGACCTCTCGGTCGAGGTCCTGGGCCGCCGCCTGCCCGCGCCGGTGGCGCTGGCCCCGGTGGGGGTCCTGTCGATCATGCACCCGGACGCGGAGCCGGCCGCCGCCCGGGCCGCCGCCGCGCAGGGCGTGCCGTACGTCCTCTCGTCGGCCTCCAGCACGCCCCTGGAGCAGGTGGCCGAGGCGATGGGCGACGCCGAGCGCTGGTTCCAGCTGTACTGGCCCAAGGACCGCGAGGTGGCGCGCAGCTTCCTGCGACGGGCGGGGGCGGCCGGGTACACCGCGCTGTTCGTCACGCTGGACACGCCGCTGCTGTCCTGGCGCCCGCGCGATCTCGACCAGGCGTACCTGCCGTTCCTGCGCGGGGTGGGCACCGCCAACTACTTCTCCGACCCGGCGTTCCGGGCGGGGCTGGCGAAGCCGGTCCACGAGGACCCGGACGCGGCGGTGATGCACTTCGTGGGCATGTTCTCCGATCCTGCCAAGTCCTGGCCGGATCTGGCCTTCCTGCGGGAGAACTGGGACGGTCCGATCGTCCTCAAGGGCATCCTGCACCCGGACGACGCCCGGCTCGCCGCCGACGCCGGGATGGACGGCGTCGTGGTCTCCAACCACGGCGGGCGGCAGGTGGCCGGTTCCGTCGCCGCGGCCGACGCGCTGCCGCGCGTGGTGGAGGCGGTCGGCGACCGGCTCACCGTGCTGTTCGACAGCGGCGTGCGCACCGGCGACGACGTCTTCAAGGCGCTCGCGCTCGGCGCCCGGGCGGTGCTGCTCGGCCGCCCCTACGTCTACGGCCTGGGCCTCGACGGGCAGGCGGGCGTCGAACACGTCATCCGCTGCCTGCTCGCCGAGCTGGACCTGACGCTGGCCCTGTCGGGACACGCCTCGCCGCTCACGCCGGGACCCGCGGACCTCGTCGAGGACCCCGTGCGACCGACCGGGCCATGACCGTCGGGCCATGACCGTCGGGCCGTGCTCGCGCGGACGGGTCAGCCGCCCGGGAGCTCCGCCTTCCGGACGTCCGGGGCGCCGGTACCGGAGACGGACAGGGAGCCGTCCGCCGTCGGTACCGGATCGGTCCGCCAGCGCTGGCCCTCGGAGTCGTCACGCACCTTCACCACGATGTCGGCGTCCGTGGTGACGGTGGTGGCGGCGACGGCGAGCTGGTCCTGCCAGCGCGGCACCAGCTCCCCCTGCCCGCTCAGGTCGTAGCGCACGTCGTCGCCCCGCCCGGTGCCCGCGTCGGCGCAGGTGCCGAGGATGACGACCCCGGCGTCCGCCCGCGAGTCCAGGCACAGTCCCGGGTCGGCGACGCTGCGCAGCAGCCCGTCGTCCTCGTGGGTCCACTGCTGGGTCCACGCCTCGGAGCACGCCGCCAGCCGGGTGCCCGCTCCGGCCTTCGGCTCGCCCCGCACGTCGAGGCAGAGGTCCGCGGCGACGTTGCGCAGACGCGTCCGGTCGGCCGCCGCGGGTGCGCCGGCCGCGTCGGACGGTCGCGGCCGGCTGGTCCCGGACGCCGCGCCGTCGCCGCCGACGGCGCTCGTGGAGGCGGTGGGATCGGCGCCGCCGCCGCCGTACGACCAGACGCTCACCACGAGCACGACGGCCAGCACGCCGACGGAGGCGGCGCCGAACTGTCTCAGCGCCGCCCGGCCGGAACGCGGCCGGCCCGGGATCCGGCGCGCGGGCACGGGGATCCGCGCCAGCAGTCCCGGGCGCCCGCCGCGGTGCCGGGCGGCCCCCTTGGCGAGCGCGCCGGGCGCCGCCCGCCCCGGACGGGAGTCGAGGTAGCGCCGGGCGCCCCAGCCGAGCACCGCCTCGGCGATCAGCGTCCCCAGCCCCCGCTCGAAGTGCCCGAGCTGCTCGGCCGCGTGCCGGCAGTGCCGGCAGTCCGCCAGATGCCTGCGGACGTCGGGCAGCAGGGCGCCGCCCCGGCGGATCGGGACGTCCAGCAGACGGCTGTGGAAGCGGCAGTCCTGACTGGGCGCGAGTTGCCGGTGGGCGTCCAGACACGCCTCGCGGAATTTCTCCCGTGCCTGCGCGCACGTGACCGACGCGGTGTCGGTATCCATCCCGAGGAGACCGGCCGGGACGCTTATCGGTTCACCTTCGACCTCCGTGTGCCACAGCAAACAACGGGCCGGTCCGGGAAGGGAGGCGAATGCCCGCGCGGCCAGCGTGCGGTTTTCCGGAGTCAGTGACTTCGCCGCCCGCATACCACGCCCGCCGGCGGGTTTGAGCAGGTCCGGGAGAACTCCGGATATCGCGTCGTCGCCGGACCACTGCCGGACCGTGTCCCGGACGGCCACCAGCAGGCGCGGACGCAGGGCGGTGGCCGCGTCCCCCTGGGCGAGCCGGTCCAGGACCCGGTGCCACGCCGCGGCGGTGACCATGGCCGCAGCCTGCCCCGACGCGGCGAGGCAGAGGGTCGCGTAGTCGTGGGCGGGCCGCCAGTGGCGCGCCATCAGCAGCGCGGCGGCCTGGGCCGCCACGCTCTCCGGACTGTCCCTCAACCGCGCGGCGAGCAGCTCGTCGGACTCCCCGGGAACCCCGCCGGAGGGCGGGTACGCGGGTCGAGGGGGGTGGGGGGTGGGCACTGAGACGGTTCCTTCCCACGCGCAGCTGACTCAGAAGTCCTGGTCGCCGAAAAGGGAACCCCGATTGGTGTATACCTTTTGGGCGCGGTGTGGGGAGCGCGAATTCGCCACGGCGAAATTCGGACCTGGTTCATCAAGACGCGCGCGAGACCCGGCCTTTACCCCCCGCACGGGTGCTTCACTCTCGCACAAGCAGCTCATGGTCAACAAGGCGACCGGACAACCTCGGCCGCCTTTGAAGAAAGGTCAGATTCCGCTACAACTCTCGCGGACGGCACCGGCTTTCGGTATTCGGCGTTCAGATCTGCCAGGAACGCAGCCGGTCGGCCGCGCCGTAGACGTCGGCCTTGCCGGACATGAGGTCGCGCGCGAGGTCGACCAGGGCTCCGTAGGGCGGGTCGATGCCGACGTCGCTGGCGTACATGTAGGCCACGGCCGTCGCGCAGGCGAAGCGGGCGTTGGCCGAGGGCAGCGGCTTGAGCACGGCGAGGGTGTGCAGCAGGGCGGCGGCCCGCCAGGCCGGGTCGGAGTCGACGCCGAGGCGGGGCGGGTCGACCCGGTGCCGGGCGACGGCGGCGACCAGGGCGGAGAAGTCGTTGATCGTGGGCTGCTCCGGCAGTACTTCCTCATGACGCTGGAGCAGCCAGGGCACGTCGATGTGCAGGACCGGTGCCATGGGTCAGGCGGCCCGCCCCTCGCCCCTGACGGGCGGTGGTTCGTCGTCGGGGAAGGCGGCGGCGAACTCGTCGGCGTGGGCCGAGAAGAACCGGCGGAAGGCCTCCGCCCCCTCCTGCAGCGCCCGGTGCCGGGCTATGTCGGCGGCGGCGGCCTCCCGCACGAGCGCCTTCATCGACGTACCGCGTTCCTTGGCGATCTGCCGCAGGTCCTCGAGCTCGCGGTCGCTGAACTCCACGTTCAGAGCTGGCATGCCTCCCACGGTACCGCGCGGGTACTGACCAGTAAATAGCACCAGGTCAGAGCGGTGATCCGGCGGTACCGCGGGAGGCGAGCGGGGTGGTGGCGCGGTCAGCTCTGGTCCGCCACGAAGGAGGCCATCCGGGCCAGTGCGGCGTTCCAGTTGATGGTGTGCTCGTTGGTCGACCAGGACTGGATGTCGTCGATGAAGCAGAACTGGGCGACGCAGCCCTGGAGCTTGCTCTGCGCGTAGGGGTCCTGGATGTTCGAGTTGGGTCCGCCGGACAGGGTGCCGTCCGGCGGGGCGGGCAGCGCCGGGTCGAGCTGCTTGGCGTACCAGCGGCTGTGCTGGTTGTGCGCGTTGACCTCGCCGTAGCCGGTGACGTACGACATGTTCAGCGCGTTGCGGCCCAGGATGTAGTCCATGCTCTGGAGCGCGCCGTCACGGTACTTGGCGCCGCCGGTGATGTCGTAGGCGGTGGCGAGGACGACCGCGTTGTTGAGGATCTGGTGGCTGGAGCCCCAGTCGTACACGTTGTCCTCGGGGGCGTAGGGCATGCCGTAGGGGTGCGCCTTCAGGGTGGCGAGGTAGGTGTCGGCGCCCTGGACGACGGAGCGGCGGACCTGGTCCCGGCCGGGGAGCCGGTTGGGCACGGTCGCCAGGTCCAGCCGGGCCGCCGCCGCGGTGCGCGCCCAGTCGAAGCCGAGCGGGCCGAAGATGTCGGCGGTGTGGACCGGGGAGTTCAGCACGAAGTCCTTGAAGTCCCGCTCCCCCGTGGTCAGGTACAGCTCGGCCGCCGCCCAGTAGAACTCGTCGGCGACATCGCTGTCGGGGTAGGCGCCACCGCCGATTCCGTCGGTCTCGTCGGCGAGCACGTCCGGGTGGGCCCGGGCGGCCGCCCAGGCCGTGCGGGCCGCGTCGAGCGCCTTGTCGGCGAACTGCCGGTCGTAGGGGCGGTAGAGGCGGGCCGCCTGCGCCGCCGTGGCCGCCAGGTTGAGGGTCGCCGCGGTGGTCGGCGGGTGCAGCTCGCGCTTCTGCGGGTCGTCGCTGGGCAGCAGCGGCAGACCGGTCCACGCCTCGTCGTGGATCTTGTGGTGGGCCATGCCGGCCAGCGGCTTACCCTGAGGCACCTGCATCTTCAGCAGGAAGTCCAGCTCCCAGCGGACCTCGTCGAGGATGTCCGGCACCTTGTTGCCGCTCTCTGGGATGGCGAGGGTGCCGTCGCCGAGCTTGGACGGCTCGCCCGTACGGGCGTGCAGCGAGCGCTCGTAGGTGCTGAGCAGCTCCCACGTGGAGATGCCGCCGTTGACGACGTACTTGCCGTGGTCGCCCGCGTCGTACCAGCCGCCGGAGACGTCGAGGGTGTAGTCGCAGACACCGGGCTGGCACGGCACCTCGGTGTCGCCCCGGTTGGGCGCCACACCCACGTGTCCGGCGGAGCGGGCGTAGCCCGGGCGCAGGTCCCCGCTGATGGGGGTGCCGCTGCGCTGCGTGTAGTAGTACTTCGCGGAGTCGGTGCGCAGCCGCTCGTAGGCGGCGGTGCCCAGGTCGAAGGGACGGCTGGTCTCCCCGTCGGCGACCAGGGTGTAGCCCTCGCCGCGCGCCTTGAAGCGGCCGAAGTCGATCGAGTGGACGTTCTGCCCGGAGGAGGCGTCCACGCCGCGCGGCACGCTCCAGCCGTCGGCGACGGTCCGGCCGCCCGCGTCCTTGAGCTGCCAGCGCAGGCGCGAGGTCGCGTCGGTGACGAGGGTGGCGTTCTTGGGACCGGACGGCAGGTAGCCGACCTGGTTCACCCGCACCCGCGGCCCCGTGTCCGGCACGTACGGCTCGGGCTCCACCCCGCCCAGCAGGGACACGTCGTCCACGCAGAAGCGCCATGCCTCCGGCGTGCCGCCGAGCTGGAAGCCGACCTGCCCCTGGGTCGTGTCGACGGGCGAGGTGAAGGTGTACGAGTAGGTGTTGCCGGACACGCTGAGCTGCGGGCTCACCTCGTAGTAGGTGTCGTACGGGGACACCGACAGGCCCACGATCGCCCGGACCACGTGGTCGGCGGGTGTGCCGGTCGCGCTGAAGGAGAACCGGTACGTCTCCCCCGCCGCCAGGGTGACGTCGTTCTGGCCGACGGCCGCGTCCCAGCGGTTGGCGGTGCCGCCGGGCGCGTCGGCGCACAGCCGGCCGTCGGACACGCCGGCGGTGACGTTGCCGCTGGCCCACCAGGACTCGAGGCCGTTGTCGAAGGTGCCGTTCCTGACCTGCTCGGTCTCCTCGGCCCCGGCGGGTGCCGCGGGCAGCGCGGTGACGGCCGCCGCCAGCAGGGCCGTCAGGGAGACGAGCGCGGTTCTGCGTCTGTTCACGTCTGGGCTCCTCGGGGGAGGGACGGGTGGCGCTCACGTCGACAGGAGCGCTCCGGGTGAATGGGAGCGCTCCCAAACGCGGTCGCCCGCCATGCTTGTGGCAGACATGACACCCCGTCAACGGTCCGGACACGACTGATTCCCCCTCCGCGAGCCCTTCGCGGCCCCCCTCATGACCCCCTCGTGACCCGGAAACAATCACAACCGATCGCCGACAGACAGCTTCTGACGTCCCGCCACACGAGCCCGGCAACGCCGCAGAAAGCCCTTTCCGTCCCGGGTGGCACGGCAGTCCGGCGTCTTACGCGCCGCCCTCGCCTACCCGGACCCGGTCGATCGGGTCCGCGCGGAGCCCGGACGCACTAGGCTGGGATCCAGGTGACGCGCTGTTCACTGTGGGTGTGCGCAATGGAGTGGCGACGATGAGTCCGGTCAACCCGTTCGACGATGCCGCCACCGCCCGCGCGGTCGTCGACGCGTCCGGCACCCTGCGGGAGTGGAACGAGGGCGCCCGCCTGCTGCTGGGCCACCCGTCCGCCGAGGTCGTGGGACGGCCCGCCGCCGGTCTGCTGGCCGACGGCCACGGGGGCACCCCTCCCGGACCCGGCGAGGACCGGTGGAACGGCACCCTGGCTCTGCGCCACCGCGACGGGCACACCGTGACCGTGTGGGTGCTCGCCCACCGCAGACCGGCGCCGGACGACGGCCCGGGCACCTGGCTCGCCGTCGCGCCGCTGGACCGAGGCCCCGACCACCCGGACGACCCGCTGGTCAGAGCGGCCCTCACCCAGTCCCCGTGCGCCACGATGATCTTCGACGACCGGCTCCGGCTGCGCGGTGCCAACGACGCCATGGCCCGGCTCATCGGACTGCCGGCCGACCGCCTGAGGGGTCTGCGGCCCACCGACCTCGGCAGCCGGCCCCGCAACGCCGAGCTGGAGCAGCGCCTGCGGCAGGTGCTCGACACCGGCCGCGGGTACGACATGCACACCCACCTCCAGGCCACCGGCGAGAGCCGCGCCCACGCCTGGCACGCCCGTATCGCGCCCCTCACGGACGCCGAGGGCCGGGTGCGCGGGGTCTGTGTGAGCGCCCACGACTTCACCGAGCAGCACCTCGCCCGGGAGCGGCTGCACCTGGTCAACGAGGCCAGCGTGCGCATCGGCACCACGCTCGACGTGACCCGCACGGCCCAGGAACTGGCGGACGTGTGCGTCCCTACGCTCGCCGACTTCGTGAGCGTCGACCTGCTGGACCCCCAGGAGCACGGCGACGAGCCCCCCGCCGTGCCCGCGCCGCCGGTCGGCCTGCGCCGCGCCGCCCACCGGTCGGTCAACGCGGGCGCCCCGGAGGCGGTGGCCCGGCCGGGGCAGCTGGACTTCTACCCCGCGGGCTCGCCCCAGGCCGACTGCCTGGTCGCGGGCCGCGCGATCGTCGCCGCGGTGCCCTCCGGGGACCTGGAGCGGTGGCGCGCGTGGGACCCCGTACGCGTCCGGCGGGTGGAGGAGTACGGCATCCACGCCACGATGTCCGTCCCCCTCCAGGCCCGCGGCACCACCCTCGGCGTCGCGGTCTTCACCCGGTTCCGGCGGCCGTACCCCTTCACGGACGACGACCGGCTGCTGGCCGAGGAGGTCACCGCCCGCGCCGCCGTCTGCATCGACAACGCCCGCCGCTACTCCCGCGAGCGCGAGACGACCCTGACCCTCCAGCGCAGCCTGCTCCCCCGCTGGCTGCCGCCCACCGCCGCGGTGGAGGCCGCCTCCCGCTACCTCCCGGCGGCGCGCTCGGGCGTCGGCGGCGACTGGTTCGACGTCATCCCGCTGTCCGGGATGCGGGTCGCCATGGTCGTCGGGGACGTCGTCGGCCACGGCATCCAGGCCTCGGCCACCATGGGCCGGCTGCGCACCGCCGTCCGCACCCTCGCCGACATCGACCTGCCGCCCGACGAGCTGCTCACCCACCTCGACGACCTGGTGGTCCGCCTCTCCGAGGAGTCCGGCGACGAGGGCACGGGCGAGGTCGGCGCCACCTGCCTGTACGCGGTGTACGACCCGGTGTCGCGGCGCTGCTCCCTGGCCAGGGCCGGGCATCCGCCGCCCGTCCTGCTCCCGCCCGACGGGCCGCCCGCGCTGGTCGAGCTGCCCTCGGCACCCCCGCTGGGCGTGGGCGGGCTGCCGTTCGAGTCGGCCGAGCTGGAACTGCGCGAGGGCAGCGTGCTGGCGTTCTACACCGACGGGCTGGTCGAGAGCCGGGACCGGGACGCCGAGGCAGGTCAGGCACTGCTCCGCGAGGCGCTGGCGGCGCCCGGCCGGTCCCTGGACGCGCTGTGCGACCGGGTGCTGCACGCCCTGCTCCCCTCGGGCGGCGCCGCCGACGACGTGGCCCTGCTGCTGGCGCGTTCCCGGGGGCTGCCCGCCGGCCAGGTCGCCACCTGGGACATCCCGGCCGACCCGTCGCTGGTCGCGCCCGTCCGCAAGCAGGTCGTCGAGCAGCTGTCCTCGTGGGCCCTGCTGGAGGCGTCCTTCACCGCCGAGCTGGTGGTGAGCGAGCTGGTGACGAACGCCATCCGGTACGGCTCCCCGCCCATCCGGCTGCGGCTGATCCACGACGCGTCGACGCTGATCTGCGAGGTCTCCGACACCAGTCACACCGCGCCGCACCTGCGCCGGGCCAGGACCTGGGACGAGGGCGGCCGCGGTCTGCTGCTGGTGGCCCAGCTCACCCAGCGCTGGGGCAGCAGGCACACGGCCGAGGGCAAGACGATCTGGGCGGAGCTGGGCCTGCTCGACGAGGAGTGAGCCCGGAGGCGGACGGGCGCGCGCCCCTCGTTTCCCGGCCCGTGGGGCGGGACACTCGAAGCTCACGGCGTACGGCGCCGCCCCGCGCGCCGGTCCGTGCGCGAGACCCGACGGGAGTGTGGAGAAGCGATGGCGAACACGTCCCAGCCCGTACGCCGCACGGCCCTGTTCGCGAGCGGCGTCGCGCTGCTCGGCCTGCTGGGCGCCTGCGGCACCGAGAACGGTACGTCGAGCGCCCCGCGGCCCACCGAGGCACCGCGCACGACCGCCCCGGGCGACGGCACCAAAACCCCGCGCACGAGCCCTCCGGGCGACGGCACCCGCGCCCCGACCGCGCCCGCGGTCACCACCGCGCCCAGCGACACCGCCGGTTCCGCCTCCGCCTCCGCCCGCACCGACGGCCGCTGCCGCACCGCCGAACTGCGCGCCGCCGTCGGCCGCGTCGACCCGGGGGCCGGGCAGCGCAACTTCCCCGTCGTGCTGACCAACACCTCCGACCGCACCTGCACCCTGTACGGCTATCCGGGCGCCGCCTTCGTGGACGCGTCCGGCGGGCAGCTGGGCCCGGACCCCGACCGCGCGCCCTCCTCCCCCGGGACGGTCACGCTGACGCCGGGGTCGAGCGCGTGGGCGGGGCTGTCGTTCTCCAGTCCGCAGATCAGCGGTGCCCGCACCGCCACCCCGGCCGCGCTGCTCGTCACGCCCCCGGACGAGCACGACCCGATCGAGGTGCGGTGGACGGCCGGTGAGGTCCCGGTGGGCGGCGGCGACGCGTCGTCGGTGTCCGTCACCGCCCTGGAACCCGGGACCGGCCCCTGAGCGGGCGGCCGGTGATCAGTGGCCGGCGATCGGGTGCGGCGTGTAGGGCCGCTCCAGTTCCTCGGTCTCCTTGTCGGTGAGGGTCAGTTCGACGGCCGCCACGGCGTCCTCGAGGTGCCCGGGCCTCGACGCCCCGACGATCGGCGCGCTCACGGTGTCCTGGTGCAGCAGCCAGGCGAGGGCCACCTGGGCCCGCGGCACCCCGCGCTCGCCGGCGATGCGGGTGACGGCGTCGACCACCGCGCGGTCGCCCTCCTGGTACAGCGTGCTGCCGAAGTCGTCGGCGGCGCTGCGCTCGGTGGCGGTGTCCCAGTCGCGGGTGAGCCGGCCGCGGGCGAGCGGGCTCCAGGGCAGCACTCCGACGCCCTGGTCCGCGCACAGGGGCAGCATCTCGCGCTCCTCCTCGCGGTAGAGGAGGTTGTAGTGGTTCTGCATCGACACGAACTTCGTCCAGCCGTGCCGCTCGGCGGTGTACTGCATCTTGGAGAACTGCCACGCGTACATCGAACTGGCCCCGATGTAGCGGACCTTGCCCGCCCTGACCAGGTCGTGCAGGGCCTCCATCGTCTCCTCGACCGGCGTGTGCGGGTCGAAGCGGTGGATCTGGTAGAGGTCGACGTAGTCGGTGCCCAGCCGCCTGAGGCTGTGGTCGATCTCGGTCATGATCGCCTTGCGGGAGAGTCCGGCACCGTTCGGCCCCGGGCGCATCCGGCCGTTCACCTTGGTCGCGAGCACGACGTCGTCCCGGCGGGCGAAGTCGCCGAGCGCCTTGCCGACGATCTCCTCGCTGGTGCCGTCGGAGTAGACGTTGGCCGTGTCGAAGAAGGTGACGCCGGCCTCCAGCGCCTGCCGGATCAGCGGACGCGACGCCTCCTCGTCGAGGGTCCACTCGTGCGTGCCGCGGTCGGGAGCCCCGTACGTCATGCAGCCCAGGCAGACCCGTGACACGTCCAGGCCCGTCGAACCGAGCTTCACGTACTGCATCGTTGCTGCTCCTGTCTTCGGGATCATCGCTGCCAGGGCGAGCGTACGTCTTCGCGCGGACTCGAAGCCGGGGCGGTCAGCGCGGTCCGAGCAGGTCCAGCGCCCGCTCCCAGCCGAACTCCGGGCCGGTGCCGCCCTGCTGCTCCTGCCCGGCGTACGGGTCGCCGAAGCGCACGCCCATCGCGCTCAGCCGCGCCAGGCTCTCCCGGTACGCGGGGTGGGACGCCAGCGCGTCGGCCACGCACGGCAGGACGGCGACGGGGACGCCGAGTCCGCACGCCTCGCACAGGGTGGCCACGGCGAGGGTGTCGGCCAGGCCGGCGGCCCACTTGTTGACGGTGTTGAAGGTGGCGGGGGCGACCACGACGGCGTCCGGCGCCGGGAAGGGCCGCGGGTCGCCGGGACGGCGCCAGGCGGAGCGGACGACACGGCCGGTCCGCGCCTCGACGGCGGCGACGTCGAAGAAGCCGTCCATGGCGACCGGTGTCGCGAAGACGCCGGCCTCCCAGCCGCGCTCCTGCGCGGCGGTGATCAGCTCGTCCACCCCGGCGGCCACGCCTGCGGCGCAGACGACGACGTAGAGGAAGGGTTTCTCCGCCTGTTCGCTCACCCGGGAACCCTACTCGGGTGGGCGCGGCCCGCGGGAAGGACCGGCGTATCCGTGTGATCCGCGGGGGAACGGTAAGGATGGATCTCGCACCGGCCGGTGCGAGCACGGTGCGAGTCAGTCGTACGACGCGAGATGGGACGGATGCCATGCCTCTTGAGGGCGAGTACGAACCCAGCCCGACGCAGTGGGTGCGCGAACAGGTCGAGCTGTACGAGAGCTCGGGCGGCACGAAGGGCACGACCCTGTTGGACACCGGCATGCCGGTGATCGTGCTGACCACCCGCGGCGCGCGCAGCGGGAAGATCCGCAAGACGCCGCTGATGCGCGTCGAGCACGAGGGCCGGTACGCCGTGGTGGCGTCCCTGGGCGGGGCGCCCAAGCACCCCGTCTGGTACCACAACGTGAAGTCCGACCCCCACGTCGAGCTCCAGGACGGCCCGGTGAAACAGGACATGACGGCCCGTGAGGTGACGGGCCCGGAGAAGGCCGAGTGGTGGGAGCGTGCCGTGGCGGCCTATCCGCCGTACGCGGACTACCAGGAGAAGACGGACCGGGAGATCCCGGTCTTCGTCCTGGAACCGGCCGACGCCGGCTGAACCGGGCGCCGGGAAGTCTCCCGGATCCGCGTGCATGGACCGACGCGGGCCGGGAACACGTGGGTCAGGCCCCGCCGCGTTCCCCCGTCGCGGCGGGGCTTCGTGCCGTCTCCCGCGCGAGCCGGTCGGTGACGTCGAGGAAGATCTGGTCCGCCTCGGGAACGGTGCGCGCGATCGACCTCTTGATGCGCACGGCGACCTCCTCCACCCGCTCGCTGTCCAGGCCCGGCACCAGATCGACGCGGGCGGCCACGAGGGTGGAGTCGAGGCCCGTCTTCATCGTGAACAGCGCCTCGACGCTGTCGATCTCCGGCTGGGCCCGCAGCAGCGACCGGATCCGTCCGCTGGACTCCGCGTCGGCGGCCTCGCCGATCAGCTGGTCCCGGGCCTCGCGGCCCAGCCGGTAGGCCACGTACACGAGCAGTGCGCCGATCGCGAGTGACGCGCAGGCCTCCCAGACCACCTGACCGGTGACCATGTGCAGGACCATGCCGGTCATGGCGAGGGTCACGCCGAGCACCGCGGTGCCGTCCTCGGCGACGACCGTGCGCAGGGCCGGGTCGCGCAGACCGGCGGAGAGTCCGCCCTGGCCCCGCACCTGGTGCAGGGCGCGCAGCAGGGAGCCGCCCTCGGCGAGCAGGGCGACGCCGAGCACGATCAGCCCGGCCACGTAGCCGCCGAGTTCCTCCTGGGCGCCGGTGCGCAGGGCCTCGACACCTTGGTAGAAGGAGAAGCAGCCGCCCATGACGAAGATGCCGACGGCCGCCAGCAACGACCAGAAGAACCGTTCCTTGCCGTAGCCGAAGGGGTGTTTGCGGTCGGCGGGGCGGCGGCTGCGGCGCAGCGCGGCGAGGAGGAAGACCTCGTTCATGCTGTCGGCCACCGAGTGCGCCGCCTCCGACAGCAGCGCCGGCGATCCCGCGAGCAGGCCGCCCACCGCCTTGGCCACGGCGATCACCAGGTTGGCCGCCAGGGCCACCAGCACGGTGACGCGGGTACGGCGGTCCGCCGCGTCCTCGGCGTTCTCCTCCGCGTTCTCCTCGGTCGTACGCGCTTCCGGCTCCCCGGTGGTCCGGTCCGGCTGGTCCTTCGACACTGTCCCACTCACGAGGGGCCGACTGCCCCCGCCCGCGTGGCTCACACCCGCCTTGTGGGTGGCCCACCAGTGCCGACGGCCGAAAACGGGGAACGCGTCCCTGAAGACACACGCACAACGGGAAGGCGGGCCCATGAGCGGCGACGGCGGAACGCCCGGGAACAGCGGTTACGGCAGGAAGGCGTTCAAGCGGTCCAAGAGCCACTTCGCGGACCGGATCACCGCGGACGGCCGGGACGGCTGGCCGGTGGAGCCGGGCCGCTACCGGCTGGTGGTGAGCCGGGCCTGTCCCTGGGCCAGCCGCGCCCTGGTCTCCCGCCGGCTGCTCGGCCTGGAGGACGCCCTGTCCCTGGCCGTCGCCGATCCGATCCAGGACGACCGCAGCTGGCGTTTCACGCTGGACCCCGACGGCCGCGACCCGGTGCTCGGCATCCGCTACCTCAGTGAGGCCTACGACCGGCGGGAGACCGGCTACCCGGGCGGGGTGAGCGTGCCCGCGGTCGTGGACGTGCCGAGCGGGAAGCTGGTCACCAACGACTACCAGCAGATCACCCTGGACCTCGCGACCGAGTGGACGTCCCTGCACCGTCCCGGCGCCCCCGACCTGTATCCGGACGCCCTGCGCGACGAGATCGACGAGGTGATGGCGGGCGTCTACGAGGACGTCAACAACGGCGTGTACCGGGCCGGCTTCGCCACCGGCCAGGAGGAGTACGAGGCCGCGTGCGCGGGCGTGTTCCGCCGTCTGGAGCAGTTGGCACCCCGACTGGAACGGCAGCGGTACCTGGTCGGTGACACGATCACGGAGGCGGACATCCGGTTGTTCACCACCCTGGTCCGTTTCGACGCCGTCTATCACGGCCACTTCAAGTGCAACCGCTGGAAGCTGACGGAGAACGCGGTGCTGTGGGGGTACGTGCGCGACCTGTTCCAGACGCCCGGCTTCGGCGACACCGTCGACTTCGACCACATCAAGCGCCACTACTACCAGGTGCACACCGGCATCAACCCGACCGCCGTCGTACCCCTGGGACCCGACCTGTCCGGCTGGCTCACGCCCCATCACCGGCAGGAACTGGGCGGCCGGCCGTTCGGCGACGGGACACCCCCTCAGCCGGTCCGCGCCGACGAGGCGGTCCCGGGGCGGGGCAGGCCCTGACCGTACGACCGGGCCGGACACCGCATCCGCGGGCCGGCCGGTCGCCGATTCACATCATCGAACGCAAGGAGACATCCGTGGGCAAGAAAAAGAAGAAGACGCTCCCCCTCGCCTACAAGCCCGTCGGCTTCGTGCTGGGCTGGGCGGGCGGCGCGCTGGCCGGAATGGCCTTCCAGAAGACCTGGAAGGTGATCCGGCACGAGGACGACGCGCCCGACGCGCTGGACCCGGACCGCGGCTGGGGTGAGATCCTGCTGGCCGCCGCGATCCAGGGGGCCATCTTCGCCGCCGTGCGCAGCGCCGTGGACCGGACGGGCGCCAAGGCCATCGAGCGTTCGACCGGCGTCTGGCCGGTGGGCGAAAAGGGCGGACGCGACTGACCGCACGGGGCGGCGCCCCCGCCCCGACGCCCCCCGACGGCACCCGGCAGCGGGCCCTACCCCTGCTTGGGTGCCGTCGGTGTGAGGGCGCCGCGGACGGTGAAGGAGTGGCCGGCCGGGTCGGAGAAGCCGCGCTCCTCGTGCGGCCCGGCGGGGTCCTTGGCCTCCAGCGGGCGTCCGCCGAGGCCCACGATCCCGCGCTCGGCCGCGTCCAGGTCGTCCACCACGAAGTCCAGGTGGACCTGGAGCGAGTTCTCGGGGCGGGGCCAGCTCGGCGGGGTCGCGTTGACGTCCCGCCGGAACGCCATGCGCATCCCGCTGGGCCCTTCGATCTCGACCCGGTTCGCGGTCACCTCGGTCTCTTCCGCGCCGAGCAGACTCTTGTAGAACTCGGCGAGCTTCTCGGGCTCGGCGCAGTCGAGCACCACGACGCCCGCGTTGACCAGTGCCATGTCTCCTCCGAAGGATTCCGGGCGCTGGGCCGTCGTGCCCCGTGCCCTCTGTCCTTGCGGATATCCCGGTCAGGCGGAATCAGTCGGCCGCCAACCACCGTCCGTCACGCGTCAGTTCGGCTGGACAGCGGGCCGGGAGTGTACGCGGCCGACGGGGCGCGAGCCGTAACCAAGATCACGAACGGCCGCCGTGTAGATCATTTGGGGCCGGGGCAGCCTCGTAACGCCTCTCGGTTCGACTTTCGGACCGGGAAGCCCAGTTCGAGTGTGCGGGCGGTCGCGGCCGCCCGCTCGCAGGGCGGGGGGACTCTGCGTTCCGCTCCCCGAAAGGAAGCACATGCCTCAGGACGTCCGGTTCGACCTCCCCTTCGACACCCCCGTCAGCCCGTATCTGGCCCAGGCCCGCGCCCGGCACCTGCGCTGGGTGCGCGAGCGGGGGCTGGTGCGCAGCCGGGCCGGTTTCGAGGAGTACGAGTCCTGGGACCTCGCGCAGGCGGCGGCCCGCACCTATCCCCACGCGTCGGCGGACGACATGGTCGTGCTGATGAACTGGTTCTCCCTGGCCTTCCTCTTCGACGACCAGTTCGACGCCGCCCGCCCGGACCGCGCGGAACGCATAGCGGAGGTGGCGCGGGAGCTCATCGCCACCCCGCTGCGCCCGGCCGGGACGCCGCCGAGGGTGGAGTGCCCCATCACGCTGGCCTGGGCCGAGGTCTGGAAGCGCCTCTCGGATGGCATGTCCCTGACCTGGACGTCGCGGTTCGCCGCGTCCTGGGGGCGTTTCCTGGTCGCGCACTGCGAGGAGGTCGACCTGGCTGCCCGCGGCCGGGCGGGGAGCCTCGGACTGGACGCGTACACGGTCTTCCGGCGCCGTACGGTCGGCATCCACCACAGCATCGACGCGGGCGAGCGCAGCCGTGGCTTCGAGGTGCCCGCCGCGGCGATGGCGCATCCGCTGATGGAGCGGATGCGGGACCTGGCCGCGGACACCATCGGGTTCATGAACGACGTCCACTCCTTCGAGCGCGAGCGCCGCCGCGGGGACGGACACAACCTCATCGCGGTACTGCACCGGGAGCGGGGCTGCTCGTGGCGGGAGGCCGCCGCCGAGGCGCACCGGATGACCACCGCCCGTCTCGACGAGTACCTCGCCCTGGAGGCCCGGGTGCCGCGGATGTGCGACGAGCTGGGGCTGGACGCGGACGAGCGGGCGCGGGTGGCGATGGGGGTGGAGGCCATCCAGCACTGGATCAGCGGCAACTACGAGTGGGCGCTGACCACCGGCCGCTACGCGGCGGACAAGGAGGGTCCGGTGGCCACGGCGGAACTGGCCGGGCGGGGTTCGGTGGACGACCTGCTCGCCGTGTGAGACGGGCGCGTCGCCCGGCCGGAGTGCTCCGGCCGGGCGACGACGCGGTGCGGCTCCGCACCTCCCGGCCCGCTTCTCCCACCTCCGTGCCGCGCCACAGCCGTCCGTGCCGCAGCCGTCCGTGCCTCAGACCGTGAACTCCACCGGCAGGCTGTCCAGCCGTGACTCCCAGGTGGAGGCCGTGGAGGTGAGGTCGGCCGGCGGCACGGCCAGGCGCAGGCCCGGGAGGCGGTGCAGCAGGACGTCGACGGCGGTCTCGATGATGGCCTGGCCGATGTTCTGGCCCGGGCACTCGTGCGGGCCGGAACTGAAGGCGAGGTGCGAGGCGTTGCCCTGGACCGAGACGCCGGTGTCGGGGCGGATGTCGGGGTCGCGGTTGCCGGCCGCGAGGCCCAGCACCAGCAGGTCGCCCTCCTTGACCGGGCAGCCGCCGAGTTCCAGGTCGGCGGTGGCGAAGCGGCCCGGCAGCACGGCGAGCGGCGGGGAGTTCCACATCACCTCCTCCACGACCGTGGACAGGTTCAGCTGCCCGCTGACCAGTCCGGAGAGCCAGGACGTGTCGGCCAGGACCAGTTGGAGCGTGCGGGCCAGCAGGTTGCTGGTCGTGGTGTGGGCGGTGATCAGCACCAGACGCAGGTGGTTGACGATCTCGTCCTCGTCCAGGCCGGCGGGGTGCCCGATGAGACCGGAGGCGAAGTCGGAGCCGGGCTCCGCGCGCTTGCGCTCGGCGAGTTCGCCGAGGATGCCCATGATGCGCTCGTTGTGCGCGAGGGCGTCCGCGCCGCCCTTGATCACCTGGTTGCTGGACTCGGCGAGGGTGCGCCCTTCCCGCTCGGCGAGGCCGAAGACCCGGGTGAGGACCAGCATGGGCAGGTACTCGGCGAAGTCGGCCACCAGGTCGGCGCGGCCCGCGTCGGCGAAGGCGTCGATCTGCTTGTTCGCGAAGTGCGTGACGTGCCGGCGGATGCCCCGGCCGGCCACGGCGTACAGGTTGTCGGTCACCGCCCCCCGCAGCCGGCGGTGCGGTTCGCCGTCCTGGGAGACGCAGTCGGGGCGCCAGCCCACCATCTGCGTCAGCGGCGACGTCGCCTCGACGCGGCCGTCCCGGAAGTCCCGCCAGATCCGCGAGTCGCGGCTGAACTGGAGGGGGTTGTCCAGCACCCGCCGGTTCTCCCGGTACCCGAGCACCAGCCAGGCGGGCACGTCCCCTTCGAGCAGCACCGGCGCGACGGACCCGTGTTCCTCGCGCAGCCGCGCGTAGATGGCGTGCGGGTCGGTCGCCGCGTCGGGTCCGTAGAGCCGGGTGGCTCCCCCGCCCCGGGCGACGGGGCACCCGCCTCCGGGGGCGCCGGACGGGGTGGGGTCGTCGTTCATCGGGGCTCCAGGGCGGCGGCCGAGCGGTCCTTCAGATGCCGTATCAGGGTGACGAGCACATCGCGGCTGGCGGCGCGGTCGCGCGCGTCGAAGGCGACGACCGGCGTGTGCGGGGGGATGTCCAGGGCGTCCCGGATCTCCTCGACGGGGTAGTCGCGGGAGTCGGGGAAGACGTTGAGGGCGATGACGAAGGGGACCTTCTGCCGCTCCATCTCCTCGATCGCCCGGAAACTGGAGGCCAGCCGCCGGGTGTCCACCAGGACGACCGCGCCGAGCGCACCCTTGAACAGGCCGTTCCACAGGAACCAGAACCGTTCCTGCCCCGGGGTGCCGAACAGGTACAGCATCAGCGTGTCGTTGAGACTGATCTTGCCGAAGTCCAGGCTGACCGTGGTCTGCGTCTTGTCGGCGACGCCGATGAGGCGGTCGACGTCGGCGCTGGCCTGGGTGAGGGTCTCCTCGGTGGTCAGCGGCTTGATGTCGCTGACGGACCGGACCATGGTGGTCTTGCCCGTGCCGAAGCCGCCGGCGATCATCACCTTCACCGAGCGGGTGTCCCCGGACGTCGGTGACCCCGGTCGGTCAAAGCCTTTCAAGTCCACTGAGTACCTCCTCAAGGAGCGCGAGGTCGGGCCCGCGGCCGGCGTCGTGCGCCGGGATGGGATCACGGGCTTCGACGCTGCCCGCCTGGAGCAGGTCGGACAGCAGCACCGCGAGAATGTTGAACGGCAGGTCGAGATGGGCGCCGAGCTCGGCCACCGACAGCGGCTCGCGGCAACGCCTCAGGATCTCCTCGTGCTCGTGCTGCATGCCCGGTGAGGGAGCGGCACGGGAGACGACGAGGGTCGCCACGTCGAGGGTCGCCGCCGGACCGCCCGGCCCGCTGCGCCCTCCGGTGAGGACGTAGTAGCGCTCGAGACCGGACGGATCGGCCGGCCGGCGGGGAGCACTCATCCAGAGTGCTCCTCCTGGCGCGGAGTGGTGCCGAGGAGTTCACCCATCCTGCGGGCCAGGTCGCGCATCTGATGGCCCAGCAGGCCCTGGTCGAGACCCTCGCGGGCGAGGACGCCGAGGTACGTCTCCAGGCCCGCGCGCACGACGAAGAGGTGCCCGCCGTCGACCTCGATCATCGCCAGCCGCAGTTGCCCCGCGTGCTGCGGGAACTGCTCCGCGACCGGCTGGGCCAGCGCCTGCAGTCCGGCCACCACGGCGGCGAAACGGTCCACGTCGTCGGGGTCTTCGGCGCCGTAGGAGGTGATGGCCTTGCCGTCGCTGGAGGCCACGAGGGCGAAGCGGATCTCCTGGATGCTCTCCACAAGGTCGCGGAGCGCCCAGCTCACGTCGGTTCCCTGGTGCGTCATGGGGACTAGTCGCTCTCTTCAGTGCGGTGCTCGGTGGACGCGCCACCGGTGGTCGTGTCAGGGGCGTCGGCGGTCCCGGGCGGGGACGCGCCGGCCGCCGCGCCCGGCTCGCGTCCGGCGGTGGCGAACGCGGCGAGGCCGGCGAAGGAGGCGTCGGGCGGTACGGCGGCGACGGCGCCCCGGTCCGCCGGGCGGGCCCGGTCGGCGTACGGGTCGGACCCGGCGGGGCGGGAGGGGGTGGCGGGGCGGGGAGGAGCGGCCGGCTCGTCGCGCCTGCTGCGGCGCCGGGGCAGGCCGCCCGGGGTGGTCTCACCGCCGTCGCCGCCCTCGGGTGCCGGGGCGCCGGCCGGGTGCGGGGCCTGGCCCGGTCCGGGTGCCGGAGCCTCGGTGGCGGGCGGTGTCACGGGGGCCTCAGGAGCCTGCGGGCCGCTCGTGGCGGCCGGCAGCGGGCTGAAGTACTTGTGGGGTACGACGACCACGACGGAGGTGCCCAGCCACGGCGAGTCGGCGAAGGTCACCCGGATGCCGTAGCGGCGGGCGAGCGCGCCGACGACGCGCAGGCCGATGTTGGCGTCCTCCGAGATGCCGCCGAGTCCCGCGCCCGGCGAGGTGCCCGCGAGGGCGTGTTGGGCCTCGCGCTTCTTCTCCTCGCTCAGGCCCTTGCCGGAGTCCTGGATCTCGATGCCGACACCGTTGGGGACCTCCTTGCCGGAGACGACCACCGGCTCGGTGGGCGGCGAGTAGCGCGCCGCGTTGTCCAGCAGATGGGCGAAGACCAGCGTGAGGTGGTCCACCAGACCGCCGTCGACGCCCAGTTCGGGCAGGTGGCGCACCTGGACGCGGTGGAAGTCCTTGATCCGGCCGATGCCGCCGCGCATCACGCTCAGCAGGCGCTGGGGTTCCTGCCACTGCCGGCCCGGACGGTCGGAGCCGCCGAGCACGCCGATGCTGGCGGCGAGGCAGTCGGCGGGGCCGATGGCCTGGTCGAGTTCCATCAGGCCCCGGGCGACGGCGGGCAGCCGTCCGTGCTCGCCCTGCAGCTCGTGCAGACGGCCACGGAGTTTGCTGGTCAGCACGTGGATGCGGTTGCCCACACCGATGACGGCCTGCTCCGCGGAGGTCGAGCGGTCGAACTCCGCCTCGATCCCGATCAGGGCGGTCCTGAGGACCTTGCGCAGTTCCGCCTGGAGGTCGGCGCCGACCTTCGCGCACTGCTCGACGGTCGGCAGGATGTCGTCGATGGCGTCACCGGCGCGCAGCCTGCGCATGGCGTCGGGCAGCTGTTCGTCGGCGAGCCGGGCGACCGCCGCCGACTGGTGGCTCAGCCGCTCCTGCCAGGCCTCGCTCTGCTCGGCGAGGCGGTCCTCACCGATCCTGGCCTGCTCGGCCAGACGGTCCTCGCAGGTCCGGGTCTGCTCCGCCAGCCGGTCCTCGTACGCCTGCGCCTGCTCGGTGAGCCGTGCCTCCAGGGCGGCGCGCTCGGCGGCGAACGTCCGCTCCAGGCCGGCCACGTGCCGCTGCCACTGCTGGGAGTGCTCGGTCTGCCCGGCGCGGTGGGCCTGCTCCGCCCGGTCCAACCGGGTCCGGGTGCGCAGCAGGAGGCGTACGCACAGGGTGCCGGCCGCCGTCGCCGCCGCACCGGCGACGGCCACGGTTATTCGCTCCGTGCTCATGAACGTGGCGGCCACCGTCCCGCCTCCCAGGCCCAGTGGCATCAGCCACCAGCTGTACCAGGCGACGGGGGCCCGCGCCGCCGGTGGCGGAGTGGCGAGTTCCATCTGCATCCTTCGAAGCAATCGAACGGGGGGTGTGCAACCGGGGGAGGTGTGCATGGGGACCGCACTCATGAGTACGCACCGCGAGCGACCCGACGCGATCGTGTCAACTCGCAGCGCCGCCAAGGAGCTTATCCGTTGGGAAGGCTAAAAGATCAATTTCGCGGCCCGGCGGAAGTGAGGATTCCGTCACGCTCCGCCAGGGGGCGGACGCACGGTTTCCCCGACGTGGCGGAGCACGGCAGGCTGGGTGACCATGAGCGACGTGAACACCATGCGAGCCATCAGCCAGGACGCCCTCGGCGGTCCCGAGGTCCTGAGAGAAGTACGGGTCGAGCGCCCTGATCCGCGCCCCAACGAGGTGCTCGTGCGGGTGCATGCGGCCGGGGTCAACCCGACCGACTGGAAGCACCGGGCCAACGGCGGCTTCCTCGGCGAGCCGCCCTTCGTGCTGGGGTGGGACGTCTCGGGGGTGGTCGAGGCCGTGGGCATCGGCGTCGCCGCGTTCCGGCCCGGCGACGAGGTCTTCGGCATGCTCTCCTATCCCTTCGGCCACGGCTCCCACGCGCAGTTCGTGACGGCTCCCGCGCGCACCTTCACGCACAAGCCGGCCGGCGTCGACCACGTCCAGGCGGGCGCGCTGCCGCTGGTCTCGCTGACCGCGTGGCAGGCGCTGGTGGAGCGGGCCGAGGTACGGCCGGGACAGCGGGTGCTGATCCACGCGGCGGCCGGCGGTGTGGGCCACGTGGCGGTGCAGATCGCCAAGGCCCGGGGAGCCCACGTGATCGGCACCGCGAGCGCCGGGAAGCACGAGTTCCTGCGGTCCCTCGGCGCGGACGAGACGGTGGACTACCGGGAGACCGACTTCGCCGAGGCGGTGAAGGACGTCGACGTCGTCCTGGACACGATCGGCGGCGACACCTCCCTGCGCTCGCTGCGGGTGCTGCGCCCGGGCGGGGTGGTGGTGTCGATCCTGCCGGTCGGGCCGGACGACTTCTACGAGGAGGCCGAGCGGCTCGGCGTGCGGGCGGTGCGGATGCTGGTCGACGCCGACCGGGCGGACCTGCGGGAGATCTCCGCCCTGGTCGAGGCGGGGAAGCTGCGGGCGACGATCGCCCGGACGTTCCCGCTGGCCGACGCGGCCGAGGCGCACGCGCTCGGCGAGACCGGCCGCACCACGGGCAAGCTGGTCCTCGTGGTCGACTGAGTAATCGGGTGTGAGATTTCGATGACATATGTCAAATGAACATGCTCAAATTCGCTCGATCGGGGTAACTTCCCGAGCAGTGGTGGCAGTTCGGCAGGTAGTCGAAGACGGGCAGCCGGGCACGCGCGGTCGAGCAGGCGCGGTCGAGCACTCGGAACAGGCTGGAAGCGAGGTCGTCGTGCGGCAGGAATCCGCGTCGCCCACCCGGCACCTGCGCGTGCGCCGCGACCGCGGGCACACGGTGCTGGAGTTCCACGGCGAGATCGACATCGCCTCGGCCGCGGAGATCGCCCCGCTCCTGGACCGGGAGACGGAGCGCCCCGACGCCCTGGTCGTCCTCGACCTGAGCGGGATCGAGTTCTTCGACTGCTCCGGCCTGCGGCTGCTGTACCGGGCCCGCAGCCGGGTGCTCGACCGGGGCGGGCGGGTGCACCTGGTGTGCGCCCACCCGCTCACCCTGCGCATGATCCGGATCGCCGGCCTGGCCCGGCTCCTGCCGCCCCGGCCGACCCTGGAGGAGGCGCTCGGCGCCGTCAGCCCGCCGGCGGGGCGTCGAACAGGGCGCTGACCGACTCGCCGTTGTGGATGCGGCGCACGGCCTCGGCGAGCGCGGGGGCGATGGACAGGATCCGCAGCTTGTCCGTGTGGTCGCCGGCCGGCACCGGCACGGTGTTGGTGCACACGATCTCCAGCACGTCCGGCTGCTCACTGAGCCGCGCGAGGGCTCCGGCCGCGAACAACCCGTGCGTGCACGCGAGGCGGATGGTGCGCGGCCCGGCCTCCCGCAGCCGGTCGAGGAGTTCCAGCACCGTGCTGCCCTTGGCGATCTCGTCGTCGAGCACGATGACGTCGCGCCCGGCGACGTCCCCGATCACGGCGCTGATGCTGACCCGGTCGTCGGCGTACCGCTGCTTGGCGCCGGCCGCGACCCGGGCGCCCAGCATCCGGGCGAAGGCGGCGGCCTCCTTGGCGTTGCCGAGGTCCGGGGAGACCACGGTGGTGCGGGACAGGTCGTAGCGCCCGAAGTGCGCGGCCAGTTCGCGCAGCGCGTGCAGGTGGTCGACCGGCACCGGGAAGAACCCGTGCACCTGCGGCGAGTGCAGGGTCATGGCGAGGACCCGGCTCGCGCCCGCCGCCACCAGCAGGTCCGCCACCAGGCGACCGCCGAGCGAGATGCGGGGCGCGTCCTTCTTGTCGGAGCGGGCGTAGGAGTAGTGCGGCATGACGACGGTGATGCGGCCGGCCGACGCCCCGCGGGCCGCGTCGCACATCAGCAGCAGCTCGACGAGGTGTTCCTGGACCGGCTTGACCAGGGGCTGGACCAGGAAGACGTCACGCTCCCGGCAGTTGGCCTTCAGCTGCACCTCCAGGCAGTCGTTGGCGAACCGGCTGACCCGGGTGGGGCTGAGGGGCACACCCAGCTGCGCGCAGACCTCCTCGGCCAGCTCGGGGTGGGCACTACCGCTGAACACGGCGATGTCTCGCACGGACCGCTCCTCGCGTGATCGTGTCCGGCCGGGGCCTCCAGCTTACGGAAAACCGGTTGCGGCCCCGGCGGGGCCGGGCGCCATGATGACGGCGTCCGTCGTCCCTCAGGTCAGGATCCCTCCCATGCGCCGACTCCTCGACATCACCCAGTGCCCCTTCCGGCCCACGGTCATCGAGGACTCGCCCCCGCATGCAGCAGACCCCGCACGCCCCGCACACCCTGAACATCGGCATCCTGGCCCACGTCGACGCCGGTAAGACCAGCCTCACCGAACGGCTCCTGTTCGACCACGGCGCCGTCGACCGGCTCGGCAGCGTCGACGCCGGCGACACCCGGACGGACGACGGCGGGATCGAGCGCCGCCGGGGCATCACCATCCGCTCCGCCGTCGCCGCGTTCACCGTCGGCGACACCCAGGTCAACCTGATCGACACGCCGGGCCACTCCGACTTCATCGCCGAGGTCGAACGCGCCCTGGAGGTCCTGGACGGCGCGGTGCTCCTGCTGTCCGCCGTGGAGGGCGTACAGGCGCGCACCCGGGTGCTGATGCGCACCCTGCGCCGGCTGCGGCTGCCCACGCTGGTGTTCGTCAACAAGGTCGACCGGGCGGGCGCGCGTCCCGACGCCCTGCTCGCCGACGTCCGGCGCCTGCTGACGCCGCACGTCGCACCGCTCACCGAGGTCACGGGCGCCGGCACCGCGCACGCCCGGGTCACGCGCCGCCCGCCGGACGAAGGGACCGCGCAGGCGCTGGCCGAGGTGGACCCCGGCATCCTCGCCGCTCTCGTGGACGGTCCCGGACCGACCGCCGCGGACCTCGCCGCCGCGCTCGCCGCCCGTACCGCCGACGGCTCCTTCCACCCGCTCCACCACGGCTCCGCACTCGGCGGCCAGGGCGTCGCGGAGCTGGTGGAGGACCTCGTCCGGCTGGTCCCGCCCGCCGCGCCGGGAGCGGGACACCCGTCCCAGCCGCGCGGCACGGTGTTCGCCGTGCGCCCCGGCCCGGGCGGCGAGCGGACGGCGTACCTGCGGCTGTACGACGGTGAGGTGCGCCCGCGTCAGCGGCTGACCTTCCTGCGGCGCGAGGCCGACGGACGGGTCACCGAGGTCTCCGGCCGGGTGACGCGCCTCGACGTGGTCGGGCGGTCCGGGACGCTCACCGCCGGGAACATCGCGGCGCTCACCCTGTCCGGCGGCGCGCGCGTCGGCGACCGGCTCGGCGGGCTGACCGACCGCGCCCCGCAGTTCGCGCCGCCGACGCTCGAGACCCTGGTCCGCGCCCGGCGCCCGGAACAGGCGGCGCCGCTGCGCTCCGCCCTGCTCGCGCTGGCCGACCAGGACCCGCTGCTGCACGCCCGCCCGGCGGCGTCCGGCGCCACGTCCCTGCTCCTGTACGGCGAGGTCCAGATGGAGGTGCTCGCGGCGACGCTGGCCGAGGACTTCGGCATCGAGGCCGAGTTCGCGCCGGGCCGCGTCCGGTTCCTGGAGCGTCCGGCCGGCACCGGCGAGGCGTGGGAGGAGATGCCGTGGCTGGACCGCACCAGGTACTGGGCGACGGTCGGGCTGCGCGTCGAGCCGGGGCCGCGCGGATCGGGCGGCGTCTTCGCCTACGAGACGGAGCTGGGCGCCCTGCCCCGCGCCTTCCACCAGGCCGTCGAGGAGACGGTCCACGCCACGCTGCTGACCGGTCTGACCGGCGCCGAGGTCACGGACTGGCGGGTCACCCTGACCCGTTCCGGGTTCAGCTCCCCGGTGAGCACCGCCGCCGACTTCCGGGGGCTGACCCCGATCGTGCTGCGCCGGGCCCTGCGGCGCGCCGGGACCCTGCTGTACGAGCCGTACCACGCCTTCGAGGCGGAGGTCCCGGCGGACGCGCTGGCCGCGGTGACCGCCCGGCTCGCCGCGCTGGGCGCGGACGTCACCGGTACGACTGGCGGCGGCCCCGCGTGGCTGGTCACCGGCGAACTGCCCGCCCGGCGGGTGCGGGAGGCCGAGCTGGTGCTGCCGGGGCTCACCCGCGGGGAGGCGGTCTGGTCGTCCCGGCCCTGTGCGGACCGTCCGCTGAAGCCGCCGCGCTGAACCGCCGCCCGCGCCCTCCGTGCCCCTCCCCAGGCCCCGGCGCCAACTGCTGCGTCTGGCCCGGGAGATGGGGGGCATGCGGACTCTAGGAAGGAGGGCCGTCGCCATGACGACTCCCGTCAGGAAGCTCCCCGGGCGCGTGCCCGGCTGGGCGAAGGCGCTGGGCGCGCTCGTGCTGGTCCTCGTCGTACTGTTCGCGGGGCTCCGGCTGAGCGTCGTCCCGGGGCTGAAGGACCTGTTCGGCACCGAGACCCAGGACCGTTCGGGCCCCGCGCTGCTCAAGTCCGTCCAGGACATCAGCCGTTACGAGGCCGCCTCCGGCAACTTCCAGGTCGTCGTGGACCTGGAGAAGGACGCCAAGCTGCTGCCCGACGCCATCCGCGGCACCCGCACGCTCTACGTCGGGGCGGGCACCGTCGACGCCTACGTGGACCTCGGCAAGGTGGGCGAGGACGACGTGACCGTCAACGGCGACCGCACCTCGGCCACGCTCCGGCTGCCGCACGCGGCGCTCGGCGAACCGGCCCTCGACCCGGAGCGCTCCTACGCCGTGTCCAAGCAGCGCGGGCTCCTCGACCGCCTCGGCGACCTGTTCTCCGACAACCCGAACGGCGAACAGGCCGTGCAGAAGCTCGCCGCCCGGCACATCGGCGACGCGGCGAAGGACAGCGAGCTCAAGGCGCGGGCCGAGGGCAACACCACGGCGATGCTCAAGGGCCTGCTGCACTCCCTCGGCTTCGAGGAGGTGCGCGTGACCTACGGGTCCTGAAGGGCCGGGGCCGCCCACCCGGGCATCCTCGCCCGTTCCGCGGGTAACCGCTCCGCCACGCCGGGAAGTCGACGACTGGAGAACCGCATGACACGCACCGCCTCGGGGTCGCGCTCCCTACTGCGCCCACGCACCGCCCGTACCGAGAAGCCCGACGCCGACGAGCGGCGTCCGCTCCCCCTGCCGCTGCGCCTGCTGGCCACGCTGTGCGTGTTCGTCTTCATGGTGGCCTTCGCGGTGGTGCTGGCGCGGCTGACGCTGAACCCCTCCCCCGCGTCGGAGGCGCTGACGCACACCAACATGCATCCCGGGCGTTCGCTGAAGGCCTATCTGGACCAGCCGGCCCTGCGGGACGCCGTCAAGCAGATCGGCGGGAACATCCTGCTGGGCGTCCCGTTCGGGGTGCTCGTCCCGGTCGTCGCCCCGCGCACCCGGGGACTGCTGAAGGTACTGCTCCTGACGGCCGTGGTGATGCTGCTGGTCGAGTTCGCGCAGGGCGCCCTGGTCACCGGGCGGGCCTTCGACATCGACGACGTCATCCTCAACACCACGGGCGCGCTGATCGGTTACCTGCTGCTGGGCCGGCGGATGAGCCGCGCGGTGCACGCACGCAAGCCCCGCGCCTGAGACGGGTCGGCGCCCGGGACGGGCCCGGCACCGAGTGAAGTGAGGAGTGGTCCGTACCAAGGTATTGACCACCCCTTACTTCACTACTTGAATCAAGAGGAGACGCCCTTACCCCCCACCTCGGTCGGCGCTCCCTTGTCCGGGACGCCGTACGGAAGGGAGAGCCGTGGCCCGTCCACGCCTGCTCCGCAGATGTCTCCTCGCCGCCGCCCTGTCCGCCGGGCTGGCCGCGTCCCTCGTGACCGGTCCCGCCCGGGCACAACCGGCACCTGCCGAAGCCGCCCCCGCCGCTGCCGCCGCCGTGGCGTTCTCCGACACCTTCGACGGTCCGGCCGGCGCGGCCGTCGACTCCTCGAAGTGGCAGATCGAGACCGGCGACAACGTCAACAACCACGAACGGCAGTACTACACCGCCGGCAACCGGAACGCCGCCCTGGACGGCCAGGGCCACCTGGTCATCACGGCCCGCAAGGAGAACCCGGCCGGCTACCAGTGCTGGTACGGCACCTGCCAGTACACCTCCGCCCGGCTCAACACCTCCGGGAAGTTCACCGCCCAGTACGGGCACGTCGAGGCGCGGATGAAGGTGCCGCGCGGGCAGGGCATGTGGCCCGCGTTCTGGATGCTCGGCACCCCGGTGAACTGGCCGGACTCCGGCGAGATCGACATCATGGAGAACGTCGGGTTCGAGCCCTCCACCGTGCACGGCACGCTCCACGGCCCCGGCTATTCCGGCGCGGGCGGCATCGGCGCCGGCTACACCCTGCCGGGGGGCCGGGCCTTCGCGGACGACTTCCACACCTTCGCCGTCGACTGGGCGCCCGACTCGATCACCTGGTCGGTGGACGGCACGGTCTACCAGCGGCGCACCCCGGCCGACCTGGGCGGGAAGCAGTGGGTGTTCAACCGGCCGTACTTCCTGATCCTCAACCTCGCGGTCGGCGGCTACTGGCCCGGCGACCCGGACGCCTCCACGGTCTTCCCGCAGTCGCTGGTGGTCGACCACGTGTCGGTGACGACGAGCGACTCGGGAGCGGGCGGCGCCATCCGCGGCCTGGCCGGCAAGTGCGTGGACGTCGCCGCGGCGAACTCCGCCAACGGCACCCCCGTCCAGCTCTACGACTGCAACGGCACCGCCGCCCAGCGGTGGACGGTGGGCGCCGACGGCACGGTCCGGGCGCTCGGCAAGTGCCTGGACGTGAGCGGCGGCGGGACGGCGGACGGCACGGCCGTCCAGCTGTGGGACTGCAACGGCAGCGCCGCCCAGCGCTGGGTCCTCACCGCGGCGCGCGACCTCGTCAATCCGCAGGCCGACAAGTGCCTCGACGCCACCGGCAACAGCTCGGCCAACGGCACCCGCCTGCAGATCTGGACGTGCACGGGCGGCGCCAACCAGAAGTGGACGGTCGGCTGAGGCACCCGGGCGGGGGCGGGCGCACGGGCTAGTGCAGCGTCCAGGTGAACTTGTCCCCGCCCACCCAGCGGACCACGTCCGGGTCGTCGAGGTCGTGGACCGTGATGCCGAAGGCCGCGGCGGCCTCCAGTACGTCGGTGACCGCCCTGGCCTCACCGACCACCTGGCCGTCGATCTCCACGATCCGGAACGGCGGAGTGCCCGGCTGGACCCGGAGCACGAGAATCCGCGGACTGCCGATGTGCGGGCTGTCGATTTCGGTCATGCATCGAGGGTAGGCCGCAAGACCCGCTGACCGCTGGGCGAGCGGACCCACCGGGCGGTACGGCCCGTCAGGGCCGCCGCCAGTCGTCACCCGTCAGATGGGATCCGGCCATCGGGCCCATCCGGAGCATGCCGCCGTCCACGCTCCAGGACGCGCCGGTGACGTACGAGGCGTCGGGCCCGGCGAGGAAGGCGATCACCGCGGCGACCTCGCGGGCGTCGCCGGGCCGGCCGAGGGGCACGCCCGGCCGGCGCTCGGTGTGCGGATCGGTGTCCTCCTGGCCGGTCATGGGCGTGGCGATCTCGCCCGGCGCCACCGCGTTGACGGTGATGCCGTGCTCGGCCAGCTCGATCGCCATGACCTGGGTGAGCAGGCCGAGGCCGCCCTTGGCCGCGCAGTACGGGGCGGCGCCCACCCGGGGCTGGTGCTCGTGGACGGAGGTCACGTTGACGATCCGGCCGCCGCCGCCCTGCCGGATCATGCGCCGGGCCGCGTTCTGCCCGCACAGGAAGGGTCCGGCCAGGTCGACGTCCAGGACGTGCCGCAGGTCGTCCAGGCCCAGGTCGAGGAAGGGCGTGGCCGTGCCCGTACCGGCGTTGTTGACCAGGACGTCGATCCGGCCGAGCCGCTCGCACAGCCCGTCGACGGTGTCCGCGGCCGCGGGCAGCCGGGTCAGGTCCACGCGGGCGGTCTCGGCCCGGCGGCCCAGGGCGCGGACCTCCTCGGCGGTCCGCTCGGCGCCCTCCTCGTCGGTGTGCCAGGTGATGCCGACGTCCATCCCCGCCTCGGCCAGGCGTACGGCGGTGGCGCGGCCGATTCCGGAGTCGGCGCCGGTGACGACGGCCACCCGGGCGTCGGACTGGCTGGGGGTGGGCATGACGGCCTCCTTCGGCGTTCTCGGCTCCCCGGGACGCGCGGCCGTACGGCCGGCCGCGCAGGAGCGCCGTGCGGGGCGTCGCAGTACCCGGCCGGGGCGCGGACAAACCGCCCGGCCCGTGGTGCGGGCCCCGGGACGCTGGGGAACTCTGGAGTGCCACAGGAGGACGCGCCGGCGACGCAGGTGAGGAGGCGGTTGCTGATGGAGCCCGTGGAGGCGCTGGAGCGGATCGCGTTCCTGCTGGAGCGGTCCCAGGCACCGACGTACCGGGTCCGTGCGTTCCGCACCGCCGCCCGGGTGCTCGGCGAGCTGCCCGCCGACGAGCTGCGGGCGCGGGCCGCGTCGCTGGAGTCGCTCAAGGGCGTCGGGCCCAAGACGGCCCAGGTCGCGCGCGAGGCGCTGGCCGGGGAGGTGCCCGGCTACCTGGAGAAGCTGGAGGGCGAGGCGGAGGCGCCCCTGGCACCCGGCGGTGAGGAGCTGCGGCAGAAGCTGCGCGGCGACTGCCATCTGCACTCCGACTGGTCCGACGGCGGCAGCCCGATCGAGGAGATGGGCCGCGCCGCGGCGGCGCTCGGGCACGAGTGGGCGGCGCTGACCGACCACTCGCCGCGCCTGACGGTGGCGCGCGGCCTGTCCCCCGAGCGGCTGCGCGAGCAACTGGACGTGGTGGCGGAGCTGAACGAGACCTGGGCGCCGTTCAGGCTGCTGACCGGCATCGAGTGCGACATCCTCGAGGACGGCTCGCTGGACCAGGAGCCGGAGCTGCTGGAGCGGCTCGACGTCGTCGTGGTGTCCGTGCACTCCAAGCTGCGGATGGACGCCCGCTCGATGACCCGTCGCATGGTGGCCGCCGTACGCGACCCGCACGCGGACGTCCTCGGGCACTGCACCGGGCGGCTGCTCACCGGGCGGGGGCGGCCGGAGTCGGAGTTCGACGCGGACGAGGTGTTCGCCGCCTGCGCCCAGTCCGGTACGGCCGTGGAGATCAACAGCCGGCCGGAGCGGCTCGACCCGCCCCGCCGGCTGCTGCGCCGGGCGGTGGACGCGGGGGTGCTGTTCTCCGTCGACACCGACGCGCACGCGCCGGGCCAGCTGGACTGGCAGATCCACGGGTGCGCACGGGCCGAGGAGTGCGGGATCCCCGCCGACCGCGTGATCACGACGTGGTCGCTGGACGAGCTGCTGGCCTGGACCCGGGAGGGCCGCACACCGTCCGGAGTGGCGAGCGGCTGACGTGGTACCCGGCGGACGATCCACGGACCAGGAAAGGAACTCCGCATGGAACGGGCGGCCGTGTTCGACGTCGACGGAACCCTCGTCGACACCAATCACCTGCATGTGACGGCCTGGTGGGAGGCATTCCGGCAGGCGGGACACCGGGTGCCGATGCACGCCGTCCACCGGGCCGTCGGCCTGGCCTCCTCCGACCTCGTCGGGCACCTGCTGGGCGAGGACCGGGACACCGGCCAGGACGCGCGGCTCAGTGCCGCCCACAAGGCGCTGTACGGGCAGTACTTCGACCGCCTGCCGGCGCTGCCCGGCGCCGGGGACCTGCTGCGCCGGCTGGCCGGCGACGGGTGGAAGGTGGTGCTCGCCACCTCGGCGGGCGGCGCGGAGCTGGGCGCGCTGCGGCGCGCGATCGACGCGGACGACGCGATCAGCGCCACCGCGAGCGCCGACGACGTCGACGCGGGCAAGCCGGCCCCCGAGCCGGTCGAGCACGCCCTGGAGCTGGCCGGGGTGCCGGCCGAGCGGGCCGTGTTCGTCGGTGACACCGTCTGGGACATGCGGGCGGGCAGCCGGGCCGGGGTGCGCTGCGTGGCGGTACTGTGCGGCGGTCTGCCCCGCGCCGACCTGGAGGAGGCGGGCGCCGGCGCGGTCTACGCCGACCCGGCCGACCTGCTGGCCTCGCTGGAGCGGAGCCCGTTCGCATGAGCCGCCCGGACGTGCCGGAGTACGGGGCGCGCCGGGGCCGCGCGCGGACCCTCGCAGCCGTATGACCGCTGTGACGCGTACGGCCCGGGAGGCGCTCCGGGGACGGCGGCCGGTGGCCGCGGTGGGGCGGGAGGCGGCTGCCGTCGGGCGGGCCGTGCGGTCCGCGTGGCGGGGGCCCGGGCGGGAGCGCGACCTGGTCGTGCAGTCGCTGAAGGCCGCGGGTGCCGCGCTGATCGCCTGGGCCGTGGCGGGCGTGTGGATGGACGACCCGATGGCGCTGATGGCGCCCTGGGTGGCGCTGGTCCTCGTGCAGGCCACCGTGTACAGCTCGGTGCGGCAGGCGGGGCAGCAGTTCGCGGCGATCTGCACCGGTGCCCTGGTGGCGTCGGCGGCGCAGGCGATCACGGACGACACCACGGGGGCGCTGGCGCTGTCCCTGCCGGTGCTGATGCTGATGGCGAACTGGCCGCGCTTCGGTCCACAGGGCATCTACACGGCCACCACGGCGGTGTTCGTCCTGGCCTCCGGCACGGCGGTCTCGGCCTCAGCGGTCGGGCACCGGGTGGGGCAGGCGGCCCTCGGCGCGGTGATCGGCGTCGCGGTCAACGCCTTCGTGCTGCCGCCGATCCACCTGCGGGACGTGCGCGAGAACCTCGCGGCGCTGGCCCGGGAGGCGGGTGACGTCCTGCACTCCGTCGCCGCCGGCCTGCGGGAGGCCGAGTGGGACGCGCAGACCACGACCGGCTGGACGAGCGACTCCGCGCGGCTGCAGCGGCGGGTGGAGGCGCTGGAGTCGGCCCGGTCCTGGAGCCGGGAGAGCCTGCGGCTGACGTCCGGTCCGCTGCGCAGGCTGCACCGCGCGCCGGCCGCCGTCCCGCCGGAGGAGGAGGACCAGCGGTGGGGCCGCGTCACCGGGAACATCACGGCGCTGACCCGGACGCTGGTGGTGGCGGCCGACGAGCACCGCACCCCCGCACCGCCCGAGGGACCGGCTCTGGACCTGTACGCCCGTCTGCTGAAGCTGCTCGGCGACTCCTGCCACGCGGAGGCCGGCCGGCTGCTGGGCGAGGCCGTCGAGGCCCGTCCGGAGGAGGCCACGGAGGCGACGATGGAGGAACTGCACCGGCGGTTGCAGGAGGGGCTGCGGGAGCACGCCGGACAGGGCGCCGCGCGGACGGCGGTCCTGGGAACGCTGCTGCTGCAGGCGGAGAACCTGTGGGCCGAGATCGTGCCGGACGCCCAGCCGGAGTGAGGGACATCACCGCGCGACGCGACGGAGGGCGGAACACCGGCGGGCGCTTCCCCGTTGAAGAGGGCGTGGGTACGGATGGGACAGTGTCCCCGGGCCTCACCTTCTGCCCACAGGGACGATCGTTCGGCTGAAGCCCTGTGGAGCGTTCCGCCGAGAGGCGACCGCCATCCGTATCCACCTCGGTCCGCCCCGGCCGTGATTCCCCCGTCACGGTCGGGGCTTCTTCATGCCCGCCGACCCGGTACGCACGTGCCCGGCCGGTTCCCGCGTGCCTCCCCCACCGGACGGGTACCCGGTGGCCTCCGCACCGGCAAGCGGCCGAGAGGAGCACGAGGTGAGCAGCGAGACGGGCAGCAGGATCGTGGTCACGGGTGCCACCGGCAACGTGGGCACCAGCGTGGTGCGGCTTCTGTCGGAGGATCCGGAGGTCGCCTCCGTACGGGGGCTGGCCCGGCGGATCCCCGACTGGTCGCCGCCGAAGACGGAGTGGGCCGCGGTCGACCTGGCCTCGGAGCGGGCCGACCTGACCGGGCAGTTCGCCGGCGCCGACGCGGTGGTGCATCTCGCCTGGGCGTTCCAGCCGACGCACGACCCGGCGACGACCTGGCGGACGAACGTGCTCGGCTCCATCCGGGTCTTCGAGGCGGTGGCCGCGGCCGGGGTGCCGGCGCTGGTGCACGCCTCGTCGGTGGGCGCGTACTCGCCGGGCCCCAAGGACCACGCGGTGGACGAGTCCTGGCCCACGCACGGCTGGCCGGACGCCGCGTACTGCCGGGAGAAGGCGTATCTGGAACGCGCCCTGGACACCTTCGAACGCGATCACCCGGGCATCCGGGTGGTCCGTATGCGGCCGGCCTTCCTCTTCAAGCGGGAGTCGGCCAGTGAGCAGCGCCGGATCTTCGGCGGCAGGTTCCTGCCTGGTCCGCTGGCGCGCCCGGAACTCCTTCCGTTCCTGCCGGACGTTCCCGGTCTGCGGGTGCAGGCCCTGCACACCGACGACGCGGCGGGCGCCTACCGGCTGGCGGTGCGTTCCGAGGACGCCCGGGGGCCGTTCAACCTCGCGGCCGAGCCGCCGGTCGACGCCGGACTCCTCGGGGAGATGACCGGTGCGCGTCCGGTGCGGCTGCCCCGCACCGCGGCCCGCTCGGCGATCGCCGCCGCCTGGGGGCTGCACCTGCTCCCCGCCTCCCCGCACCTGTTCGACGCGGTGCTGCGGCTGCCGCTGATGGACTGCACACGGGCGCGGGCGGTGCTGGGCTGGCGTCCGGAGCACACGGCGACGGAGGTGCTGGAGGAGTTCCTGGAGGGCCTTCGGCAGGGCGCGGGCGCGGCCACGGAACCCCTGCGGGGGCGCAAGGTCGGCTGAGCACCGCGGACACGTGGGGGCGGGGCGGGCCCAGGCCCGTCCCGCCCCCACGTGTCCGTACCTGCGTCCGGCGCCGCGCCCGTCAGCCGGGCGACTCGTCGGGGACCGGGTGTTCCGGGTGGACGTTGCCCGAGTGGGGCGCGCCCTGCCGGCCCGTGCCCGCCTCGTCCGTGTCGGGGACGTCGGCGTCCGGCGCGGTCGCCGGCTCCGGCCCCGCACCGCCTCCGTCGTCGCGGGCCTCGTCGGACCCGTCCGCCTCGTCGTCGTCCTCGTCGCTGTCGGGACGCTGGCCCTGTTCGAGCTGCTCGCGGGTGGGGGCGGCGGCCTCCCACGGGTCGTCGCCGGGGCCCGCCTGCTGGTCCGGCAGGTCCCGCGGCACGGGGTGGCCGCTCTCGCCCGGTCCTTCGAGGCGGTGGTCGGTCACGGCGCGCTCCCTTCCGGCGGTTCTCCTGGTCTCCGAGCGACGTCGGGTACCGTCCGCCGGCCTGGCGAAACCTCAGTGCGGCGACCGCTCCTGTAGTGCCGTGCGCCAGGCCGGGACCGGGTACGCGGGCGCCGGTTCGGGGCGCCGGCCCCCGCGCGCGAAGAAGTCGGCCAGCGGCAGGATCGCGGCGCCGACGGTGACCGCGTCGGGCCCGAGCCGGCCCAGCTCGACGGTCACCTTCCCGGCGGGATGACGCAGCGCGTACGACATCGCGTGCCGCCGTACGGCGGGCAGGAAGCGGGTGCCGAGCTGGAGCCCGGCCCAGCCGCCGATGAGGATGCGCTCGGGCTGGAAGAGGTTGATCAGGTCGGAGAGGCCGGCGCCCAGGTACTCGGCGGTCTCCTCCAGGACGGCGAGCGCGACCGGGTCGGCCGCCGTGCCGTCGGCCGGGTGGGCGGCGGCGAGCATCGCGGTCAGGGCGGTCTCCTCGTCGGTGCCCGCCGGCACCCGGCCGCCCTCCTCCCGCCAGCGGGCCAGCAGCGACTCGGCGCCCGCGTAGGCCTCCAGGCAGCCGAGGGCGCCGCAGCGGCAGCGGCGGCCCCTGACCCGGACCGTCAGGTGCCCCCATTCGACCGCCCGGCCCTGCTCGGCCTCGTGGGTCACGAGGCTGGCGCCGACGCCGGAGCCGAAGAGGACCACGACCGCGTTGCGCGCGCCGCGTCCGGCGCCGAACCACATCTCGGCCTGGCCGAGGGTCTTGGCCCCGTTGTCGATGAGGTAGGGAACGGTGTCGGGCAGCGGGGAGCCCGCGCGCAGCAGGGCCTCCAGCGGGACCGCGTCCCAGCCGATGGTCTGGCCGTGCACGACGGCGCCCCGGTCCGGGGTGTGCTCGACGATGCCGGGGACGCCGATCCCGGCGCCGAGCAGCCGCTCGGGGGCGAGCGGGGCCGCGGCCAGGACCTCGGTGACGCCGTCCTGGATGTGTCCGACGATCGTGTCGACGTCGTACCGCTGCCCGGTCAGCGGGCGTTCGGCGCGGGCCAGTTCGGTGAGCGTCAGGTCGAACAGTTCGACGCGCACCCGGGTCTCGCCGACGTCCACGCCGATCATGTGGCCGCTGGCGGGGGCCACCCGCAGCAGGGTGCGGGGCCTGCCGCCGTCGGAGTCGACGCTGCCGGCCTCCTCCACCAGGCCGTCGGCGACCAGGTCGGCGACCACGTTGCTGACGGAGCCCGAGCTGAGGCCGGTCGCCGGGCCCAGCTCGAAGCGGCTGAGCGGGCCGTCGAAGTAGAGCCGCTGGAGCACGGCCGTTCGGTTGGCCCTCCTGAGGTCGCGCACCGTGCGCCCGTTCCGCCCCGTCATGTGGCTCCTCCCCTGCCGTGCCCGATCTGCAACATTACCTCTGCCGGGTCGCCGGCCGCGACTTCCTTCGCTCCTTAATTCATGCTATGAACTCGGCCGCCGGAAATCCGTTGGCCCTCTCCACCCCGTATATCTACGCTAGGCGGAAACCTAGACACCCTAGGTTCCGAGCCTCGGGCCGAGCGCCCCGGGCTCGCTCATCCGCCCTCGACACGCACCGGGACACACCCATGAGAGCACTCACCGAGCAGGACATCCGCAACTCCTTCATCAACTGCTCCAAGGGCGAGGCCAAGCGCCTGGCCGTCCCCCGCGATCTCGACGAGCGCCCCTGGGACGACCTCGACTTCCTCGGCTGGCGGGATCCCGGGGCACCCGACCGCAGCTATCTGGTCACCGGGCACGAGGAGCGGCCGACCGGTGTGGCGCTGCGGTTCCAGCCGGCCCGGCGCGGCTTCTTCCAGCGCAGTCTGTGCGCCCTGTGCCTGACGACCCACCCCCGGGGCGGGGTGTCCCTGATGACCGCGCGCAAGGCGGGCCCGGCCGGCCGCGAGGGCAACTCGGTCGGCCTGTACATGTGCACCGACCTGGCCTGTTCCCTGTACCTGCGGGGCAGGAAGGTGTCGGAGAGCGGCGCCCGGTTCGAGGAGAGCCTCACCCTGGAGGAGCAGATCGCCCGCACCCTCGGGAACCTGTCCGCCTTCCTCGCCAAGGTCGCCGCCTGACGATCGCGGATGCCCGCCGGCGTACGGCGCGTGCGCACCATTCCACCCCCTTCGTCCGGTTACCGTCCTGTCCGGATACGTTCGAGGCGCCCGGCGAAGGGAACAGCCCGAGGATGCGGCAAGTACTGAGGACTGCGGCTTCGGCGGTGCGGCGGGTGAAGTGGCTCAGGGACCCCATGGTCGTGCAGGCACTCCGCTCGGCCGCCGCGGCCTCGATCGCCTATGTCATCGCGGTGCGGCTGACCCCCGACAAGTCGGCGGCGCCGCTCACCGCGCCCCTGACGGCGCTGCTGGTCGTCCAGGTCACCCTGTACGCCACGCTCAAGATGAGCTTCCGCCGGGTGAACGCCGTGGTGGCCGGTGTCCTGGTCGCCATCGCGTTCAGCCAGTTGGTGGGGCTCAGCTGGTGGAGCCTGGCCCTGGTGATCCTGGCGGCGCTGGGCGTCGGGCATCTGGTGCGGGCGCACGAGTTCGTGGCGGAGGTGGCGATCAGCGCCATGCTGGTGCTGGGCGTGACCTCGCACGGGTCCCTGGCGTGGGCGCGGGTGGTCGAGACCCTGATCGGGGCGATCGTCGGACTGGCCTTCAACCTGCTGTTCGCCCCGCCGGTGTGGGTGGAGCAGGCCGGTGAGGCGATCCAGGGACTGGCCCGCCGGGTGCGGCAGCTGATGCTGCGCGTCGGCGAGGAGGCCGCCGACAGCACACCGTTCCACGAGGCGGCGGCCCGGCTGCACGAGGCCCGCCGGCTCGACCACGACATCGCCGAGGTGGACGAGGAACTCCGCCAGGCCGAGGACAGCCTGCGGCTCAACCCCCGGGTCCGCGAGGGGCTGCTGCACCGGGTGGTGCTGCGCACCGGTCTGGACACCCTGGAGATCTGCACGGTGGTGCTGCGGGTCCTCGCCCGCACCTTCACCGACCTCGCGAAGGAACGTGAGCCGGATCCCCTGTTCCCGCCGGAGACCGGCGCCGCCATCCAGCAGCTGCTCGCCGAGATCGCCGACGCCGTGGTCAGCTTCTCGGTGCTGGTCACCACCAGCGTCAGCGACGACGCCGAGTCCGCCGAGGAACGCCTCACCGCCGAGCTGCGGCAGGCCGCGATCACCCGGGACCGGCTGGCGCAGTTGCTCCTGGCGGAGGTCGAACGCCACCCCCTGCACTGGCAGTTGAACGGGGCGGTGCTGACCGAGGTCAACCGCATCATCGACGAGATGGACACCGAGCACCGTTCACGCCGGCTCCTGGAGGAGCTGGACCGCCACACCCGCGAGCAGCGCGAACGCATGCCGCGGCTGACCGAGTTGCGGGACCGGCTGCGGTCCCTGCGCCGGCGGCGCGGCCGGGGCGCCGCCGCCCATCGCTCCCGCTGACGGGTCCCTCGCGCGTCAGCCCTCGCCGTCCGTGCGCTGCCGCTGCAGGGCCCGGGGGCAGGAGGCCGTGCCCGCCTGCGCCAGCAGGACGTGCATGCGCTCGGTGAGCCGGCCGATGTCGTCGGCGGGCGCGTGGAAGGGCAGCCGTACGTCGCCGTGGGCGCGGGCGCGTTCGATGCGCAGCGTCAGTCCGTGGCGGTCGACGGCGAGGGGCCGGACCCGTACCGCGCCGTGCAGGCTGTCGGCGTCGACGAGCCGGGTCAGCCGCTCCACCGCGTCGCCGTGGCAGTCGGCGAGATGGGTCAGCAGCCGGGCCTCGGCCAGGGCCAGCGGGTCGGGCCGCGCGGCGGCGAACTCGTCGCGGTCGACCACCACGGCACCGGACGGCAGGCGCAGCACCACGCGCGTGGGCGTGAACGCCAGACGTCCGTCCTCGGGGGCGAACCAGCCCGCGATCCAGAGCCGGGCCCTGATCCGCTCCCGCACCGGGACGGGTGCCACGTCGGCGAACTCCAGCACGGCGGACGGCTCTCCGCGCGGCGCGCACACGGCCGCCGTAGCCAGGACGCTGTCCTCGGGCACGTCCAGCAGCACCCGGCCGTCGTCGGACACGGTGTGCGCGCCGACCAGTTCCTCGCGGCCGCCCTCCGCGGTCACCGCGCAGGACCAGGCGGCGGCGAGTACGGAGCGGGCCCGCTCCGCCGCGGCAGGCGCGGCCGTCCAGGTGTGGCTGTCACCCATCCCCAACCTCCGTCGTCATTCAAGGGGCGAGCCCAACAGGCTCATTAGGTAAGGCTCACCTAACCTATCGGAGATCAGGGCGTGCGCCAACCAGGACGCGTGGTCTTCGCGGGACTCAGGGCGCGAGGGCACCCAGCAGCGTCCGTGCGCACAGGTCGCGCACCTGCTCCCGGGCCGGCTCCGGATCCCGCAGCCACTCCAGGCAGACCGCGGTGGTGAACGCCAGCCAGCCGCGCACCGCCAGCCGCACGTCGGTCCGCTCACCGAAGGCCGGGCCGAACTCCGGGTCGGCGGCCAGGGCCGCGAGGATCTGCCGCTCCTGGGCGGCCAGCGCCTGCCGGTAGACCCGGCGCACCTCCCGGTCCCCGGCCGCGTCGGCGCGGTGGAAGGCGCGGTAACCGTGGGCGTGGGCCCGGACGTACTCCAGGTAGGCGTCGAGGCCGGCGGTGAGCTGTTCGCGGACCGGGACACCGGGCACGGCCGCGGTCATCCGCAGCATGCGCTCGCTCTCGCGCTCGACGACCGCCGCGAAGAAGTCCCGCTTGTTCGGGAAGTAGTGGTACAGCAGCCCGCGGGACACCCCGGCGATCTCGGCGACCCGCTCGATCCACACGTCGTCGTACGGGCTCTCCGAGAAGAGCCGCGCGCCCACCGACAGCAACTGCTCCCGGCGCTCCCCGGTACTGAGCCGGCGGCGCGTGCGCTCACCCTGGTCCGCGGCCATGCCCGCACCTTACTTGACGCCGGTTCAGCAACGGGACGAGACTGAGGCGCGTTATTGAATCCATGTACAACACGCTGGTTCCGCGCGGGCGACACGCCGCTGCGTCGAGGGAGATCGCGTCATGGCGGAGACGACGAAGGACCTGGCCCCGGACGGGCTGCCGAAAGGACTGCGCAGCGCCGAGCTGGGCTGGCCGGAGCTGCACCGCATACCCCGCCCGCCCTACCGGCTCCCCCTGCTCGGGGACGTGGTCGGGGCGAGCCGGAGCACGCCGATGCAGGACTCGCTGCGGTACGCGCGCCGGCTGGGGCCGATATTCCGGCGGCGGGCGTTCGGCAAGGAGTTCGTCTTCGTGTGGGGTGCCCAGCTCGCCGCCGACCTCGCGGACGAGGAGCGCTTCGCCAAGCACGTGGGGCTCGGCGTGGCCAACCTGCGGCCGGTCGCCGGGGACGGGCTGTTCACGGCGTACAACCACGAGCCCAACTGGCAGCTCGCGCACGACGTGCTGGCGCCCGGGTTCAGCCGGGAGGCCATGGCGGGCTACCACGTGATGATGCTGGACGTGGCCGGACGGCTCACCGACCACTGGGACCGGGCGCAGCGGGCCGGCCGGGCCGTGGACGTCCCCGGCGACATGACCAAGCTGACGCTGGAGACGATCGCGCGCACCGGGTTCGGCCACGACTTCGGTTCCTTCGAGCGCCCCCGCCCGCACCCCTTCGTCACCGCGATGGTGGGCACGCTCACCTATGCGCAGCGCCTGAACACCGTGCCGGCGCCGCTCGCCCCGTGGCTGCTGCGCGGCGCGAGCCGGCGCAACACCGCCGACATCGCCTACCTCAACCGCACGGTCGGCGACCTGGTCCGCGCCCGCCGCGAGAAGGGCGGCGGGGGCGGTGCGGGCGACCTGCTCGACCGGATGCTGGAGACGGCCCACCCCGGGACGGGCGAGCGGCTGTCCCCACGGAACGTCCGCCGTCAGGTCATCACCTTCCTGGTGGCCGGGCACGAGACCACCTCGGGCGCGCTCTCCTTCGCCCTGCACTACCTCGCCCGGCACCCCGAGGTCGCGGCCCGGGCCCGCGCCGAGGTGGACCGCGTCTGGGGCGACACCGAGGCGCCGGGATACGAGCAGGTGGCCAAGCTCCGTTACGTGCGCCGAGTGCTGGACGAGTCGCTGCGGCTGTGGCCGACCGCGCCGGCCTTCGCCCGGGAGGCCCGGCGGGACACGGTGCTGGACGGGACGTATCCGATGCGGCGGGGCGCCTGGGCGCTGGTGCTCACGGGGATGCTGCACCGCGACCCGGAGGTCTGGGGGCCGCACGCCGAGCGGTTCGACCCGGACCGCTTCGACGCCAAGGCCGTACGGTCGCGGGCCCCGCACACCTTCAAGCCGTTCGGGACGGGCGCGCGGGCGTGCATCGGACGGCAGTTCGCGCTGCACGAGGCGACGCTGGTCCTCGGGCTGCTGCTGCGCCGCTACGAGCTGCGGCCGGAGCCGGACTACCGGCTGCGGGTGACCGAGCGGCTGACGCTCATGCCGGAGGGGCTGCGGCTGCGCCTGGACCGGCGGACCACGGCAGGCCGGCCCGGTACGGCAGCGGACGGCGCGTCCCTCGCCGAGGACGCCCCCTCAGGGGCCGGCTGTCCAGTGCGCCGGGCGGGTGACTGACTCCGGCAGCCGGGTGCCGGCGCTGCCCCGGGCCGCGGTGAGCTGCGGCTGGGTGAGGAAGAACGCGCCCGTGAGGTCCGCGTCGGTCAGGTCGGCGTCGCGCAGATCCGCGCCGATCAGGTCGGCGCCCCGCAGATCCGCGCCGGTGAGGTCGGCGGCGATGAGGTAGGCCCCGCGCAGGTCGGCTCCGGCGAGGTCGGCGCCCCTGAGGCGGGCGCCCATCAGGTCGGCGCCCCGGCGGTTCTTCTTCCTGCCTCGGGTACCTGCCCGCGCCAGCTCGCTGGTGCGCAGCAGGAGCGCGTTGACCCGCTGCCGGTGCGCGGGCACGTCCAGGGCGGCCAGCTCGTCGGGTGTCTGACGGGTGAGCCGCTCGGTGTCGGACAGGGCGCGGCGCAGCTCGGCGTGGACGGGGCGGGCGGCGGGCAGGGCCAGTGCCTCGGTCAGGTACCAGAGCAGTTCGTGCAGCTGGCGCACGATGGGGAACACCTCGAACACCCGGCGGGTGCGCTCCGGCGGACCGGTGCGCCAGTCCTGGCCGCCGAAGGTGACCTGGGAGACCTTCTGTCCGGCGCCGAAGCAGTCGTAGACCGTGCACCCGGAGAAGCCGCGCTGCCGCAGGCCGGCGTGGATGCCGCAGCGGTGGTCGGTCCGCAGGTTCGGGCAGGGTTCACCGGCGTCCTTGTCGAGGGCGAAGTCCGCCGAGCGGGCGAAGGGCAGGGCCACGCAGCACAGGCCGAAGCACCGCTCGCAGTCGCCGCGCAGTTCCGCCTGGTCCGCCTGGTCCACCTGGTCCGCCGTTCGTTCTCGCATGCCGTCGAGCATACGGACCGCCGGCGCACCGGGCGGGCGCCGGTCAGGGCTCCAGGGCGGACAGGTCCAGGCGGGCCAGCCGGTCGGGGTCGGAGAGGATGTACAGGCCGGTGATGAGCCCGTCCTCGACGGTGACGTACGTGACCGACCGCGGCCGTCCCCCGGACACGGCGACGGTGCCGACCGAGCCGTTGACCAGGACGAGGCGCGCGAGCGGGGCGAGGTGACGGAAGTGGAAGGCGCCCGTGGCGACCGTCCGCGCCCCCCGGACCACCTTCGACGCCGCCAGGCCCGAGGCCAGTGCGCCGGCGTCGGCCCGCAGCACCACGTCCGGGTGCAGGACGGCCACCAGGGCCTCGAAGTCCCCGGCGCGGCTCGCGGCCAGGAACGCCTCGACCGCCCGGCGCTGCCGGCCGAGGTCGGGGTCGGCCGCCGGGGTCGCGTCCCGCACCCGGCGCCGGGCCCGGCTGGCCAGCTGCCGGGTGGCGGCGGGGCTGCGCTCCACGATCGGCGCGATGTCGTCGAAGGGCACGGCGAACATGTCGTGCAGCACGAACGCCAGCCGCTCGGCGGGTTCCAGGGCCTCCAGGACGACCAGCAGGGCCACCCCCACCGAGTCGGTGTGCAGGGCCGCCGCCTCCGGGTCGCCCTGCGGCAGCGCCCGCAGCACCGGGTCCGGTACGAAGGTGTCGAAGCCCTCGGCCATCGGTTCCTCGCGGCGCGCGGTGCGCGAGCGCAGCAGGTCCAGGCAGACGCGGCCGGTCACCGTGGTCAGCCAGGCGCCGAGGTTCGCGATGCCGTCCGCGCCGGTGCGGTCGAGCCGCAGCCACGCCTCCTGCACCGCGTCCTCCGCCTCGGTCAGTGAACCGAGCATGCGGTAGGCCACCGCCCTCAGCTGCCCGCGGTGCTCCTCGAAGCGCTCCGCCAGCCGCTGGTCCCCCTGCCGCTCCCGCATCTCCCGCTCCCCGTTCCGCCGCACCCGTCCGCCCCGCCCCGTCCCGTCCCGCCGCTACCGTGCGAAGAGTTCGAAGGCCACCGCCGGCTTCCCGCCGAACCGCTCGCCGGCGGCCTCGGCGTACCCGACGAGGAACCCGCGCACGTACGTCTCCGGGTCCTCGTCGGTCAGCGCCTCGATGTACGTGCGGTGTTCGAGCAGGGAGCGGACCGCGCGCTCCAGTCCCGGTGCGGCGTCCACGGCGTGCGTGGGCGAGGAGGAGCCGGCGATCGCGACCCAGCGCACGCCGTCCCAGGGTTCGAGGCCCTGCTCGGCCAGCTCGGGGAAGATCCAGCGGTTGCCCGCGTCGCCCGCCGCGTCGAGGGTGGCCCGGCCGACGGCGACGTGGTCCGGGGTGTTCCAGGCGGCGCCGCCCCACGTGTCGCGGTGGTTGAGGGTGATGACCAGCTCGGGCCGGTGCCGGCGGATGGCGGCGGCGATGTCGCGGCGCAGGGCGACGCCGTACTCGACGACGCCGTCCCGGTGGTCGAGGAACTCGACCTCGCTCACCCCGACGACGGCGGCGCTCGCCCGCTGTTCCCGCTCGCGCAGGGCGGCGCACTCGCCGGGCTCCACGGTGTCGATGCCCGCCTCGCCCCGCGTCGCCAGCACGTAGGCGACCTCGCGGCCCTCGTCGGTCCAGGCCGCGATCGCCGCCGAGCAGCCGTACTCCAGGTCGTCCGGGTGGGCGACGACGGCCAGGGCGCGCCGCCAGTCGCCGGGCATGGGCTCCAGGGGGGTGATCGTCGGCTCGGTCATGACCGCACACTAACCCCGCGCCACCGACATCTCACCCGGTATTCGGCACGGCGTCCTTCAGGCCTCGTCGCGGGCGAGCGCGAGCAGCCGGTCCAGCACGCGCGGCCCGCCGGTCCGTACGCCGTCGTGCTCGAACTCGTCGGTGACCCAGGTGCGCAGGCCGCGGATCGCGCGGGCGGTGGTGAGCGCGTGGGCGGTGTCGACGTACATGTCGTCGTGGTAGACGGCCGCGGCGGCGGGCACCTCGTTGGCGGCGAGCCGGGCCGGGTCGTACAGGGGGGTCCAGTCGGTGCGGGCGGCGAGCAGTTCGGCGGTCTCGCGCAGCGGGCGCAGCGCCGGGTCGCAGTCGAACATCCAGGGGTGGACCGACTCGCCGGTGAACAGGAGCGGTTCGTCGCCGGCGAGGGCCTTGGCGGCGTCGAAGCGCGGGAACTCGGCGCGGACCCGCTCGGCCGACCAGTCCGTGGGGCGCGTGTCCCGGCCGTAGATGGCCTCGTGGACGAGGGCGTACAGCGGGTGGCCGGCGTAGGAGAGGAGGTTCTGCGCCTGCTCCTGGAACGCGTCGGACAGTTCGGGCCCGTGCGGGGTGGGGACGAAGGCGTCCTCCAGCAGGAAGTGCAGGCGGTGGCTGCCGTCGCCGCTGCCGAGCATCGCGCCGAGGGACTGGAAGGCCTCGACGGTGAGCCGGTAGCCGTTCGGCAGGACCACGTCGTGGGTGAGCAGGTGGTCGGCGATGCGCCGGGCGCGTTCGACGTCCTGCGGGTAACGGGCGTAGTGCGCGGCGACCTTGCGTGCGATGCGGGGGTAGGCGGCTCGGTAGACGTCGTCGGCGTGGGCGTCCAGGGAGGGCAGGCCGCCGGTGATCAGGGCGGTGGCGACGCCCTCGGGGGCCAGGGACAGGTAGGCGACGGTGCAGAAGCCGCCGAAGCTCTGGCCGAGGACGGTCCAGGGGGCGCCGCCGGTGACCTGGGGGCGGATCGCCTCGCAGTCGCGGACGATGGCGTCGGCGCGGAAGTGCGTGAGGTAGTCGGCCTGCTCGGCCGGGCCGCCGCGCAGCGGGAGCGTCTGGCGGTTGGCCGGCGTGGAGGCGCCGGTGCCGCGCTGGTCCAGGAGCAGGACGCGGAACTCCTTGAGGGCCCGGCCGAGCCAGGCGGGACGGCCGACGAAACGGTTCGCCCCGAAGCCGGGGCCGCCCTGGAGGTAGACCAGCCACGGCAGGTCCTGGTGCGCCTTGTCGCTCGCGACGGCTTCGCGTGCGTACAGCTCGATGGTCTCGCCGCCGGGATCGGCGTGGTCGAGGGGCACGGTGAAGCGGCGGTCGGTGAGGACGACGCCGGGCTGACGGTAGGTGACGCTCAACGGGGCTCCCGGGACGGACGGATCCTGCGGTCGTGTTTTCGGCCGGGCCCCAGTTCAGCACATGGTCCCTCGGCCGGAGGGCCCCGGGATCGGAAGATCGTGCTGAACGGCCGCTCAGCGGGCGGCGAGGCTGGAGCGCCGCACCACCAGTTCGGGCTGGAGCACGACCCGCCGGTGCGTGTGGGGCCGGTCCGGGCCCTGCGGCTCCGTCTCCTCCAGGAGGAGTTCGGCGGCCAGGGCGCCCATGGTGACGGCGGGCTGGCGCACGGAGGTGAGGGGGACGGCCGCGGCGGCGGCGAACTCGATGTCGTCGTAGCCGACGATCGCGAGGTCGTCGGGGACGCCGACCCCGGCCGCGTACATGGCCTGGAGGACACCGAGGGCGAGCAGGTCGTTGGCGCAGAAGACGGCGGTGGGCCGGTCGGCGAGGCCGAGCAGGCGGGCGCCGGCGTCGCGGCCGGCGGCGACGTCGAGGCGTTCGGTGGGCAGCTCGCGCAGCGCGTCGGGGCCGAGCCCGGCCTCGGCGAGCGCGTTCAGGGCGCCGGTGCGGCGGTCGCGGACCTGGTTGAGGCCGGGCGGTCCGCTGACGTAGGCGAGGGAGCGGTGCCCGGCGTCCACCAGGTGGCGCACGGCCAGCGCGCCGCCGGCGACGTCGTCGACGGAGACGGAGCATTCGGTGGTGCCCTCGGCGACCCGGTCGACCAGCACGAAGGGGATGTTGTGGCGCCGGAAGCCCTCGATGTTGCGGCCGGTGGCGTCGGCCGGGGTCAGCAGGACGCCCCGGACCCGCTGCTCGGCGAAGAGCGAGAGGTACTCGGCCTCCTCCCCCGGGTTCTGGGCGCTGTTGCAGACCATCACGCCGAGTCCGGCGTCGCGCGCGGCCCGCTCGGCGCCGCGCGCGACGTCGACGAAGAAGGGGTTGCCCATGTCCAGGACGAGCAGCCCCATGATCCGGCTGCGGCCCGCGCGCAACTGGCGCGCGGACTCGCTGCGGACGTAGCCGAGCCGGTCGATCGCGGACAGCACGCGCGCGCGGGTCTCGGTCGCGACGGTGTCGGGACGGTTGATGACGTTGGAGACCGTGCCCACGGAGACTCCGGCGGCGCGGGCGACGTCCTTGATACCCACCGAATGGGCCATCGGGCAGGGACCTCCAGGGTCGGGACGGGAGCGGGCGCCAGGGACGCGGGCGGCGGGAGACCTTCACATTACCCGCGCCGCCCCAGGACGGCGGGGAGCCCGGGGCGACGGTGGCCCGGTCCTCAGGCGAGGTGGAACACCTCGGTGAGCGGCTTCATCGCCTCGTCGGGGCGCTCCCCGTCCAGGGACTCGAACAGGGGGCCCATCCACGCCTGCCAGCGGGCGTTGACCTCGGTGGCCTCCATGCCGGCCCGGGCGGCGGCGAAGTCCTCGGTCTCCAGGTAGCCGACGAGCAGGCCGTCGTCGCGCAGGAAGAGCGAGTAGTTGTGCCAGCCGGTGGCGGAGAGCGCCTCGCACATCTGCGGCCACACGGCGGCGTGGCGTTCGCGGTACTCCGCGATCCGGTCCCGGCGGACCTTGAGCAGGAAACAGACGCGTTGCATGAAGTACCGCTCCCCCACTAGAAGTTGAACTGGTCGATGTTCTTCGCGTTGAAGACGGTGGGCTCGCCGAGGTCGATCACGCCGTCCTCGCCGATGGTGTACTCGCCCATGGCACCGGCCTCGAACGTCTCGCCCTCCTTGCCGGTGATCTGCCCGGAGGCCAGCGCCACGGCGGTGCGCGCGGCCAGTTCGCCGAGCTTGGCCGGGTCCCACAGCTCGAACGCCTCGACGGTGCCGTTCTTGACGTACTTGCGCATGTCGTTGGGGGTGCCGAGGCCGGTCAGGCTGACCTTGCCCTTGTACTTGGAGCCGGACAGGTACTGGGCGGCGGCCTTGATGCCGACGGTGGTCGGGGAGATGATCCCCTTCAGGTTCGGGTACTCCTGGAGCAGGCCCTGGGTCTGCTGGAAGGACTTCTGGGCGTCGTCGTCCCCGTAGGCGACCTTGACCAGCTTGACGTCCTTGTACTTCGGGTCCTTCAGCTCGTCCTTCATGATCTCGATCCAGGCGTTCTGGTTCGTCGCGGTCTGCGCGGCGGACAGGATCGCGATCTCGCCCTTGTTGCCGATCTGCTCGGCGAGCAGCCGCACCTGGGTGCGGCCGAGGGCGTCGGCGGACGCCTGGGAGACGAAGGCGTTGCGGCACTCGGGGTTGGTGTCGGAGTCGTAGGTGACGACCTTGACACCGTTCTTCATGGCCTGCTTGAGCGCGGTGCACAGGGCGCCCGGGTCCTGCGCGGAGACGGCCATGGCGTCGACCTGCTGCTGGGTGAGCGTGTTGACGTAGGAGACCTGGCCGGCGGTGTCGGTGCCGCTGGAGGGGCCGACCTCCTTGTAGCTGGAGCCCAGCTCCTTCAGGGCCTTCTCGCCGCCCTTGTCGGCGACCGTGAAGTAGGGGTTGTTGACCTGCTTGGGCAGGAAGCCGACGGTGAGGCCCTTCTTGGTCTCGGCGTTCGGGTCGGCCTTGCCGGCGGACGCGGCGGCGCCGCCGCCCTCCTCCTTGACGTCCTCCTTGGTGGTGCCGCCGCAGGCGGTGGCGGCCAGGGCGAGCGAGGTGACGGCGGCGAGGGCCGCGCAGGTGTGGCGGAGCGACGACTTGCGCATGGTGGGTTCCTTAGGAGGGTGGGCGGAGTGGTTACGGCGCCGGCGCGGGCGTCTTGGGCAGGGGTGGGGGTGCGGCCCGGCGTCCGGCCCGGGCGGCGGAGATCTGCCGGGCGACCCGGGGGCCGAGCACGGACAGCACGAGCAGCACGCCGGTCACGACGATCTGGGACTGCGCGGACACGTCCTGGAGGCTCATCACGTTCTGCAGCGTGCCGAGCAGGAACACCCCGGCGATCGCGCCGCCGAGCGTGCCCTTGCCGCCGTCGAAGTCGATGCCGCCCAGCAGTACGGCGGCGACGACGGAGAGTTCGAGGCCGGTGGCGTTGTCGTAGCGGGCGCTGGCGTAGTGCAGGGCCCAGAAGACGCCGGTGAGCGCCGACATCAGGCCGGTCAGCGTGAACAGGATCAGCTTCTGCCGCCTGACCCGGATGCCGGCGAAGCGCGCCGCCTCCTCGTTGGCGCCGATGGCGAACAGCGACCGGCCCAGCGGCATGGCGTGCAGGGCGACCACGGCGATGAGGAGCAGCACGAGGAACGGCGGGAAGGCGTACGGCACGAAGGTGCCGTCGAGGCGTCCGGCCGCGAAGTCCAGGTACTGGGCGGGGAAGTCGGTCACCGCGTCGGAGCCGAGCACGATCTGCGCGATGCCCCGGTAGGCGGCCATGGTGCCGATGGTGACGGCGAGGGAGGGCAGGCCGAGCCGGGTGACGAGCAGGCCGTTGACCAGACCGCACACGACGCCGAGCAGCAGGCAGACCGGGATGATCGCCTCGATGGCCATGCCCTGGTTCCACAGGGCGCCCATCACCGCGCCGGACAGGCCCGCGGTGGAGGCGACCGAGAGGTCGATCTCGCCGGAGACGACCAGCAGGGTCATCGGCAGGGCGATGAGCGCGATGGGGAGGGTGTTGCCGATCAGGAAGGACAGGTTCAGGGCGTTGCCGAAGCCGTCGACGAAGCCGAAGGACAGGAGCAGGACGACGACGAGGAGGGCGCCCACCACCGTGTCCCAGCGGACGGCGCGCGTCAGGGAGCGGTCAGCCATGGCGGGCGTTCCTCTTCTTCAGGGCGTCGGCCACGCGCAGCGCGACGATCCGGTCGACGGCGATGGCGAGGATGAGCAGGATGCCGTTGATGGCGAGCACCCACACGGAGCTGACGCCGAGGGCGGGCAGCACGCTGTTGATCGAGGTCAGCAGCAGCGCGCCGAGGGCGGCGCCGTAGACGCTGCCGGAGCCGCCGGTGAAGACGACGCCGCCGACCACGACGGCGCTGACGACGGTCAGTTCGTAGCCGTTCCCGGTCCCGGAGTCGACGTTGCCGAACCGGGCCAGGTACAGGGCGCCGGCGAGTCCGGCGAGGGCGCCGCAGAAGGTGTAGGCGGTGAGGATCCGCTTGCGGACCGGGATGCCGGCCAGGCGCGCGGCCTCCGGATTGGAGCCGAGCGCGTACAGCTCGCGTCCGCTGCGGAAGTGCTTCAGGTAGTACGCCGTGGCGACGAGCACCGCGAGGGCGATCATCGCCGGCCACGGCACGGCCGAGATCCCGCCCGAGCCGAAGTCGACGAAGCCGCCCGGCAGGTCGGCGGCGGTGATCTGGCGGGAGCCGACCCAGATGGAGTCGATGCCGCGGATGACGTAGAGGGTGCCGAGGGTGACGACCAGCGCGGGCACCTGGCCGAGGCTGACCAGCAGGCCGTTGAGCAGGCCGAAGCCGACGCCCATCAGCACCGCGAGGAGGACGGCCACGGCACCGTCGCCGCCGCCCTGGAGGTAGGTACCGGCGGCGAAGGCGCTGATGCCGAGCGTGGAGCCGACCGACAGGTCGACGTTGCGGGTGAGGACGACGAGGGACTGGCCGGTGGCGACCAGGACGAGGATGGTCGCGTTGAGCAGCAGGTCCTTGATGCCCTGCTCGGACAGGAACTCGCTGTTGCCGGCCTGGGTGACGGCGATCATCACCAGGAAGACGAGCAGGATGGCCAGTTCGCGCATCTTGAAGACGCGGTCGACGAGCCGGGTGGCGCCGGCCTTCGGTACGCCGGCGACGGGGGCCTGGTCGGGTGCGGTGACCGTCATGCGGCAGCCCTCCCGGTGACGTGCGGGGGCGTGGGGGCGGCGGTCATGCGGCTGCCCTCCCCGTGGCTGCGGCCATCACGGTCTCCTCGGTGGCGTCGGTGCGGTCGATCTGCGCGGTCAGCCGGCCCTCGTGCATCACCAGCACGCGGTCGGCCATGCCGAGGACCTCGGGCAGGTCGGAGGAGATCATCAGGACGGCCACGCCGTCGGCGGCCAGTTCGCTCAGCAGCCGGTGCACCTCGGCCTTGGTGCCGACGTCGATGCCGCGGGTCGGCTCGTCGACGATCAGCACCTTGGGGCCGGTGGCGAGCCACTTGGCGAGGACGACCTTCTGCTGGTTGCCGCCGGAGAGGGTGGAGACGGCGTCGGCGACGCGGGCGTACTTGACCTGGAGCCTGACGGCCCAGTCGAGGGCGCGGCTGCGCTCGGCGCCCCGGTCCATCAGGCCGGCCCGCACGGTCGTCCGCAGTCCGGTGAGGCCGATGTTGCGCTCGATGGACATGTCCATCACCAGACCCTGGGCGCGCCGGTCCTCGGGGACGAGGGCGAGGCCCGCGGCCATCGCGGCGGACGGGGCGCCGTTGACGAGCTTGTGTCCGTCGACCTCGACCTCCCCGGCGTCATGGCGGTCAACGCCGAACACGGCGCGGGCCACCTCGGTGCGCCCGGCGCCGACGAGTCCGGCGAGGGCGACGATCTCGCCGCGCCGTACGTCGAAGGAGACGTCGGTGAAGACGCCCTCCCGGGTCAGCCGGCGCACGCTGAGGACGATCTCGCCGGGCGTGACCTCCTGCTTGGGGTACAGCTCGTCGAGGTCGCGGCCGACCATGCGGCGGACCAGGTCGTCCTCGGTCATGCCCGCCAGGGGTTCACTGGCGATCCGGGCGCCGTCGCGCAGGGTGGTGACCCGCCCGCAGATCTCGAAGATCTCCTCCAGGCGGTGGGAGATGAACAGCACGGCGGCGCCCTGTTCGCGCAGCGTGCGTACGACGCCGAAGAGGCGGGCCACCTCGCTGCCGGTGAGGGCGGCGGTCGGCTCGTCCATGATCAGGACGCGGGCGTCGAAGGAGAGGGCCTTGGCGATCTCCACGATCTGCTGGTCCGCGATGGACAGGCCGCGCGCGGGGCGGTCGGGGTCGAGTTCGACGCCGAGGCGCCGCATCAGCGCGGCCGTGGCGGCGCGGGTCGCCTTGTGGTCGATGCGGCCGAGGGCGCGCCGGGGCTGCCGGCCCATGAAGATGTTCTCGGTGATCGACAGGTCGGGGAAGAGGGTCGGCTCCTGGTAGATCACGGCGATGCCGGCGTCGCGGGCGTCGCCGGGGCCGTGGAAGACGACCGGCGCGCCGTCGAGCAGGACCTGGCCGGCGTCCGGCCGGTGCACTCCGGCGAGCGTCTTGATGAGGGTCGACTTTCCGGCGCCGTTCTCGCCGGCGAGGGCGTGCACCTCGCCGGGGAACAGCTCCAGGGAGACGTCCCGCAGGGCGCGGACCGCGCCGAAGGACTTGGAGACGTCCCTGAGCGCCAGAACCGGGGCCGTACCCGTGTCGGACGGGTGGGTCATGGGGGCTCCTCGACGACACCGGGCGGGACGGCCCTCACGGCATCGTGAAAGGTTTCAACTGGGTTGCCGGGACGTTAGGCAGGCAGGGCATGTCACGTCAATGGGTCCGGATCGAAAAACTTTCGAAAGCCGATGGTCACGACCGAGTCACGGAGAACGGGGTCCGGCAGAAGGGTTGACACCCCTTCAGGCGGCTCATAGCTTCACGTTCTGAATCGTTTCACACATGGTCGCGTCCAGCCGTGCTCAGCCGTGCTCAGCGCTGGTCGCGACCCGATGTCACAGGAGCGCCGAAGTGACCGAGCTCGCCGCGGTGAAGGCCGCGCTCAGGACCCAGGCAGTCGAGACGCCGTCGTGGGCGTACGGGAACTCCGGCACCCGGTTCAAGGTGTTCGCCCAAGCGGGCGTGCCGCGCGATCCGTTCGAGAAGCTGGACGACGCGGCGAAGGTGCACGAGTTCACCGGCGTGGCCCCGACCGTCGCCCTGCACATCCCGTGGGACAGGGTCGAGGACTACGCCGCGCTGGCCGAGCACGCCGAGAAGCGGGGCGTGCGGATCGGCGCGATCAACTCCAACACCTTCCAGGACGACGACTACAAGCTGGGCAGCGTCTGCCATCCCGACGCGGCGGTGCGCAGGAAGGCCGTGGACCACCTGCTGGAGTGCGTCGACATCATGGACGCCACCGGGTCGCGGGACCTCAAGCTGTGGTTCGCCGACGGGACCAACTACCCCGGGCAGGACGACGTGCGGTCCCGGCAGGACCGGCTGGCCGAGGCGCTGGCCGAGGTGTACGAGCGGCTCGGCGAGGAGCAGCGGATGCTCCTTGAGTACAAGCTCTTCGAGCCGGCGTTCTACACCACGGACGTGCCGGACTGGGGCACGGCGTACGCGCACTGCCTGAAGCTCGGTGACAAGGCGCGGGTCGTGGTCGACACCGGGCACCACGCGCCGGGCACGAACATCGAGTTCATCGTGGCGACGCTGCTGCGGGAGGGCAGGCTCGGCGGCTTCGACTTCAACTCGCGGTTCTACGCGGACGACGACCTGATGGTGGGGGCCGCCGATCCGTTCCAGCTGTTCCGGATCATGTACGAGGTGGTGCGCGGCGGCGGGTTCACCGCCGACGTGGCGTTCATGCTCGACCAGTGCCACAACATCGAGGCGAAGATCCCGGCGATCATCCGGTCGGTGATGAACGTGCAGGAGGCGACGGCGAAGGCGCTGCTGGTCGACGCGGAGGCGCTGTCCGCCGCGCAGGCTTCAGGGGATGTGCTGGAGGCCAACGCGGTGCTGATGGACGCGTACGACACGGACGTGCGGCCGCTTCTTCGTGAGGTGCGTCAGGAGATGGGGTTGCACCCCGAGCCCCTCAAGGCGTACGCGGCGTCCGGGTACGGCGAGAAGGTCGTCGCCGAGCGCGTCGGTGGTCAGCAGGCCGGGTGGGGGGCGTAGGCGTCCGCCCAGTTCCCGTCGTTCCGCGGCCGCGGGCCGGTTGTGGCTGGTCGCGCCCAAGCGGCGAAGCCGCACCTTCATGCAACCCCGCGCCCCTGAAGGCACTTCACCCCCCTCCATCGAAAGGGCACCGTCATGGCATCTCACCCTGAGGCCTCCGCACTCCTCGCCCGTTCCCATCGGCTCGGCTCCGATCCCCGGAACACCAACTACGCGGGCGGCAACGCGTCCGCCAAAGGAACCGCCACCGATCCCGTCACCGGCGGTGACGTGGAGCTGATGTGGGTCAAGGGGTCCGGGGGCGACCTGGGTACGCTCACCGAGGCGGGGCTCGCCGTGCTGCGGCTGGACCGGATGCGGGCGCTCAGGGACGTCTACCCGGGCGTCGAGCGCGAGGACGAGATGGTCGCCGCCTTCGACTACTGCCTGCACGGCAAGGGCGGCGCCGCGCCCTCCATCGACACGGCGATGCACGGTCTCGTCGAGGCCGCGCACGTCGACCACCTGCACCCCGACTCCGGGATCGCGCTGGCCTGCGCGGCGGACGGTGAGAAGCTGACCGCCGAGTGCTTCGGCGACACCGTGGTGTGGGTGCCGTGGCGGCGGCCCGGTTTCCAGCTGGGCCTGGACATCGCGGCCGTGCAGGCGGCGAACCCGCAGGCGATCGGGTGTGTGCTGGGCGGCCACGGCATCACCGCGTGGGGCGACACCTCCGAGGAGTGCGAGCGCAACTCGCTGCACATCATCCGCACGGCGGAGGCCTTCCTCGCCGAGCGCGGCAGGCCGGAGCCGTTCGGCGCGGTGATCGACGGTTACGCGGCGCTGCCCGAGGCCGAGCGGCGGGAGCGCGCCGCGGCGCTGGCACCGTACGTCCGCGGCCTCGCCTCCCAGGACCGGGCGCAGGTCGGGCACTTCACCGACTCCGACGTGGTGCTGGACTTCCTGGCGCGCGCCGAGCACCCGCGGCTCGCCGCGCTCGGCACCTCCTGCCCGGATCACTTCCTGCGCACCAAGGTCCGGCCGCTGGTCCTGGACCTGCCGCCGACCGCGCCCCTGGACGAGACGATCGCCCGGCTGAAGGAGCTGCACGCCGCGTACCGCGAGGAGTACGCCGCCTACTACGAGCGGCATGCCGAGCCCGGCTCCCCGGCGATGCGCGGTGCCGACCCGGCGATCGTGCTGGTGCCGGGCGTGGGCATGTTCAGCTTCGGCAAGGACAAGCAGACCGCCCGGGTGGCCGGCGAGTTCTACGTCAACGCGATCAACGTGATGCGCGGCGCCGAGGCGGTCTCCTCGTACGCGCCGATCGAGGAGTCGGAGAAGTTCCGCATCGAGTACTGGGCGCTGGAGGAGGCCAAGCTCCAGCGGATGCCGAGGCCCAAGCCGCTGGCGACGCGGGTCGCGCTCGTCACCGGCGCCGGCAGCGGCATCGGGAAGGCGATCGCGGGGCGGCTGTCCGCCGAGGGCGCGTGTGTGGTCGTGGCCGACCTGAACGCGGAGAACGCCGCACGGGTCGCCGAGGAGCTGGGCGGACCGGACAAGGCGGTCGCCGTGACCGTCGACGTGACGTCCGAGGAGCAGATCGCCGAGGCGTTCCGGGCGGCCGTCCTCGCCTTCGGCGGGGTCGACCTGGTGGTCAACAACGCGGGCGTCTCCGTCTCCAAGCCGCTGCTGGAGACCACCGCCGGGGACTGGGACCTCCAGCACGACATCATGGCCCGCGGCTCCTTCCTCGTCTCGCGGGAGGCCGCCCGGGTGATGACCGCGCAGGAGCTGGGCGGCGACATCGTCTACATCGTCTCGAAGAACGCGGTGTTCGCGGGCCCGAACAACATCGCCTACTCCGCCACCAAGGCCGACCAGGCCCACCAGGTGCGCCTCCTCGCCGCCGAACTGGGCGAGCACGGCATCCGCGTCAACGGCGTCAACCCGGACGGCGTGGTGCGGGGTTCGGGGATCTTCGCGGGCGGCTGGGGCGCCAAGCGGGCGGCGGTGTACGGGGTGCCGGAGGAGAAGCTCGGCGAGTTCTACGCCCAGCGGACGCTGCTGAAGCGCGAGGTGCTGCCCGAGCACGTCGCGAACGCCGTGTTCGCGCTGACCGGCGGCGACCTGACCCACACCACCGGCCTGCACGTCCCGGTCGACGCCGGCGTCGCCGCCGCGTTCCTGCGATGAGCGCGGCCGTGGACGTGAAGTCGTACGCCGCGGTCGACCTCGGCGCGTCCAGCGGGCGCGTCATGGTCGGCCGCGTCGGCCCGGACCGGCTGGAGCTGGCCGAGGCGCACCGCTTCCCCAACCGGCCGGTCCGGACGCCCGAGGGGCTGCGCTGGGACGTCCTGGCGCTGTACGCCGGTGTCCTGGACGGGCTGCGGGCGGCGGGACCGGTGGACTCGGTCGGCGTCGACAGCTGGGCCGTCGACCACGGTCTGCTGGACGCGGACGGGGCGCTGCTCGGCAACCCCGCGCACTACCGCGACGCCCGCACCGAGGGCGTCGCGGAGAAGGTGTGGGCCACGCTGCCCGCCGAGGAGCTGTACGCGGCGACGGGGTTGCAGTACGCGCCCTTCAACACCCTGTACCAGCTCGTCGCCGCCCGCGGCACGGCCCAGTTCGCGCAGGCCCGGCGGCTGCTGCTGATCCCGGACCTGCTGACGTACTGGCTGACCGGTGAGCAGGGCACGGAGCTGACCAACGCCTCCACCACCCAGCTCATCGACCCCCGCACCCGCACCTGGTCGCACGAGGTCGCGGACCGGCTGGGGATCGACCTCGGCCTGTTCGCGCCGCTGCGGCGGCCCGGCGATCCGGCCGGTGTCCTGCGGCCGGCGGTGCTGGAGGAGACGGGGCTCGCCGGGCCCGTGCCGGTGACCGCGGTCGGTTCGCACGACACCGCGTCCGCGGTGGCCGCCGTCCCGGCTCCGGGCGGGCGGTTCGCGTACATCTGCACCGGCACCTGGTCGCTGGCCGGTCTGGAGCTGACCGCTCCGGTGCTGACGGAGGAGAGCCGGGCCGCCAACTTCACCAACGAGCTGGGGCTGGACGGCACCGTCCGCTACCTGCGCAACATCATGGGGCTGTGGCTGCTCCAGGAGTGCGTACGGGCGTGGGGCGACCCGGACCTGGGCGGGCTACTGCTCGCGGCGGCCAAGGTGCCGGCGCTGCGGTCGGTGGTGGACGCGGGCGACGCGGCGTTCCTCGCGCCGGGCCGGATGCCGGAGCGGATCGCCGAGGCGTGCCGTGCCTCGGGGCAGCCGGTGCCGGACACCCCCGCCGAGGTGACGCGCTGCATCCTCGACTCGCTGGCGCTGGCCCACCGCAGAGCCGTCGAGGACGCCCAGCGGCTCGCCGGGCACCCGGTCGACGTCGTGCACGTCGTGGGCGGCGGCACCCGCAACGCGCTGCTGTGCCAGCTGACCGCCGACGCCTGCGGGCTGCCGGTGGTGGCGGGGCCGACGGAGGCCGCCGCGCTCGGCAACGTCCTGGTGCAGGCCCGCGCCCACGGACTGGCCGGCGACCTCGCCGGGATGCGTGCCCTCCTCGTGCGGACCCAGTCGTTGACCCGGTACGAGCCGCGCGGCGGGACGGCCCGCTGGCGGGCGGCCGAGGCCCGGCTCACCGACCGGTGAACGGGGTCTGTCCGGGCCCCCGCCCGCCGACTACCCTGCGTTTCACCCGATGATCAAGAAGTTCCACCGATCACAAGGAGCCGCGATGCGTGTCGCCCTGTTCCTGACCTGCGTCAACGACACGCTCTATCCCGACACCGGCCGTGCCGTGGTGAAGCTGCTGACCCGGCTGGGCGTCGAGGTCGACTTCCCGATGGGCCAGACCTGCTGCGGGCAGGCGCACTACAACACGGGCTACCGGCAGGAGGCGGAGCCGCTGGCCCGGCACTTCGCGGAGGTCTTCGAGGACTACGAGGCGATCGTGACGCCGTCGGGTTCCTGCGGGGCGATGGTGCGGGAGCTGTATCCGCGCCTGGGCGAGCGGGCGCGGGCGGAGGGCCGCGGGGACACGCTCGCCGCCGCCCTGGCGCCGGTGGTGCCGAAGACGTACGAGCTGACGGAGTTCCTGGTGGACGTGCTGGGTGTGACGGACGTGGGGGCGTACTACCCGCACACCGTGACGTACCACCCGACCTGTCACGGGCTGCGGAGCCTCGGGCTGGGCGACCGGCCCCGGCGGCTGCTGGAGGCGGTCGAGGGGCTTGAGCTGGTCGAGCTGCCCGGGGCGCAGGAGTGCTGCGGCTTCGGCGGCACGTTCGCGGTGAAGAACGCGGACGTGTCGGCGGCGATGGGCGCGGACAAGGTGCGCAACGCGGAGTCGACGGGCGCGGACGTGCTGTGCGCGGCCGACAACTCCTGCCTGATGCACATCGGCGGCACCATGACCCGGCTGCGGACCGGCATGCGGCCGGTGCACCTCGCGGAGATCCTGGCGAGCACTCGGGAGGCGGTGGCCGTATGAGCGGTACGTATCTGGGGATGCCGGCCTTCCCCGAGGCGGCGCGCACGGCGGTGCGCGACACGACGCTGCGCGGCAACCTGCGCCACGCCACCCACACCATCCGCGACAAGCGGGCCCGCGCGGTCGCGGAACTGGACGACTGGGCACAGCTGCGCGAGGCCGGAAAGCAGATCAAGGACCACACACTGCGCCACCTGGACCGGTACCTGGTGCAGGTGGAGGAGGCGGTCACGGCGGCCGGCGGGACCGTCCACTGGGCCGCCGACGCCGACGAGGCGAACGAGATCGTCACCCGGCTGGTCGAGGAGACCGGCGAGCGCGAGGTCGTGAAGGTCAAGTCGATGGCGACTCAGGAGATCGCCCTCAACGAGGCACTGGAGGCCCGCGGCATCCATGCCTACGAGACCGATCTCGCCGAGCTGATCGTGCAGTTGGGCAAGGACCGGCCCTCGCACATCCTGGTGCCGGCGATCCACCGCAACCGCGGGGAGATCCGGGACATCTTCCGCTCCGAGATGGGCGCGTGGGGCCGCCCTGCACCCGAAGGGCTCACCGACACGCCCGCCGAACTCGCGGAGGCGGCCCGGCTGCACCTGCGGGAGAAGTTCCTGCGCGCCAAGGTCGGCATCTCCGGCGCCAACTTCATGGTCGCCGAGACCGGCACGCTCGTGGTCGTGGAGTCCGAGGGCAACGGACGGATGTGCCTGACCCTGCCCGAGACGCTGATCTCGGTCGTCGGGATCGAGAAGATCGTGCCGAGGTGGCAGGACCTGGAGGTCTTCCTCCAGACCCTCCCCCGCTCCTCCACCGCCGAGCGCATGAACCCGTACACGTCCATGTGGACGGGCACCACCGACGAGGACGGTCCGCAAACCTTCCATCTGGTGCTGCTCGACAACGGCCGCACCGACACCCTCGCCGACGAGGTCGGCAGGCAGGCGCTGCGCTGCATCCGCTGCTCGGCGTGCCTGAACGTCTGCCCGGTGTACGAGCGGGCGGGCGGTCACGCCTACGGCTCGGTCTACCCGGGTCCGATCGGCGCCATCCTCAGCCCGCAACTGCGGGGCACGGGCAGCGAGATCGACGCCTCGCTGCCGTACGCGTCGTCGCTGTGCGGGGCGTGCTACGAGGTGTGCCCGGTGGCCATCGACATCCCGGAGGTCCTGGTGCACCTGCGGGAGCGTGTGGTCCAGGGCGGTCCGGCGGTACGGGAGGGCAACAAGGTCGTCCTGAAACCGGCGAAGGGGCATGCCGCCGAGCGGGCGGCGATGCGCGCGGCGCGGTGGGCGTTCACGCGTCCGGGCGTGCTGCGGTCCGGGCAGCGGCTGGCGTCGGGCACCCGGCGCCTGCATCCGCGCACCCTGCCGGGGCCGGGCCGGGCGTGGAGCGGCACCCGGGACCTGCCGGCGGTGCCCGCGGAGCCGTTCCGGGACTGGTGGCAGCGCACGCGCGGTGGGAAGGACGAGGTCGAGTGAGCAGCAGGGAACGCATTCTGGGCCGCGTGCGGCGCGCCCTCGCCGACATGCCGGACGACGAGGCCCCGGTGACCCGGGACTACCTGCGGGAGCACGGGCGGCGGACCGCCGCCGAGACGGTGGAGCTGCTCGCCGAGAACCTGGCGGACTACCGGGCGATCGTGCACCGGTGCGCGGAGGCGGAGTTGCCCGGTCTGCTGGCGCGGCTGCTGGCGGCGCACGGCTCCGGGAGCGTGCTGATTCCGCCGGGGCTGCCCCCGGGCTGGCTCGCGGCGGTCGACGCGACCCGCGTCCACGACCGCGCGGTGAGCACCCCGCACGAACTCGACCGGGTCGACAGCGTGGTCACGGGCTGCGCGGTCGCCGTCGCCGAGACGGGGACGATCGTCCTGGACGGCTCCCCCGACCAGGGCCGCCGTCGCATCACCCTCGTCCCCGACCACCACATCTGCGTCGTACGGGTACCGGACCAGGTGGTCGCGTCCGTCCCGCGGGCCCTGGAACGCCTCGACCCGGCACGGCCGTTGACGTGGATCTCCGGTCCGTCGGCGACCAGTGACATCGAGCTGGACCGGGTGGAGGGGGTGCACGGGCCGCGCACGCTGGAGGTGGTGCTGGTGGAGGGGTGAGCGGCGAAGTCAGCCGGCCTCCTCCAGGACCACCGCGTCGAGGGTGCCCGCCACGATCCGCTGCCGGGGCAGGCTGAGGCCGAAGACCTGCTCGAGGACGCCGAGCACGGTGCGGTGCACGGCCTCGGGGTCGGCGTTCTCGTCGGGCAGGCCGGCGGCCCGCAGCAGCGGCTCGATCCGGTGCGACAGCTCGGCGTCCCCGTCGACGCCGTCGTAGCCCCAGGAGTGGTCCAGGTGCAGGTTGAACCCGCACCTGAAGCCCTCGTCGTGGAAGTACGCGAAGTGCGGCGGCACCGGTTTGCCGTTCTCCTCCTCGTACTCCAGGTGGAACACGTGGGCTCCGCCCTCGGAGACCGCCGACAGGTGCGTCAGCTCGCCCATCCAGCCGCCGTAGAACACCGCGAACGACCAGTCCCCGTCCCGTCCGTGGCGCAGGGCGAGCCCTTCCCAGACGTCACCGAAGAGGTCGTCCAGCGCCTCGTTGACCTGGCTGCCGGTCAGCTCGCCCAGGGGGCGGGCGGTGTACGTCCTGCCGAAGGCGCTCCCGGCGATCCTCGACACCAGCTCCCCGGGGTTCAGGTCGCGGGACATCAGCACGCTGTGGCCGCTGTAGTCGACGCATGCGGGTTCGGCGAGCCACGCTGTTCCATCGGTCATGGCGGACATCATCGCGCACGCGCGGCCGGGGTGTCACTGAGTACACCCCCCGATACGGGTTCTGCGCCCCGTGTGCTCCGGCCCCGCTCTCCGTAGCGTCGTCGGCGAGGCACCGCGCAGGGCGTGCCGTACGGAAGGTGATGACATGTTTCGCACCGGCGCACGAACCGGCCACGACGCCGGACCCGCCCCCGAGGCGCTCCGGCTCGTCAAGGTGACCAGGACGTACGGCACCGCCGAGAACGCGGTCACCGCGCTGGACGGGGTGACGCTGAGCCTGGGGCGCGGCACGTTCACCGCGGTGATGGGGCCGTCGGGCTCGGGCAAGTCGACGCTGCTGCAGTGCGCGGCGGGGCTGGAGCGGCCGGACAGCGGCATCGTGTGCGTGGACGGCACGGAGCTGACCGGCGGCGGCGAGGCGGAGCTGACCAGGTTCCGGCGCGGCCGGGTCGGGTTCGTGTTCCAGCAGTACAACCTGCTGGAGACGCTGACGGTCGCGCAGAACACGGTGCTGCCGCTCAAGCTGGCCGGGCGGCGCGTCGACCGCGTACGGGCCCGGGAGATCCTGACCGCGGTCGGTCTCGGGGACCGGCTCGGCCACCGTCCGGAGCAGCTCTCCGGCGGTCAGCGGCAGCGGGTGGCGATCGCCCGCGCGCTGGTCACCGAGCCCCGGGTGATCTTCGCCGACGAGCCGACGGGCGCGCTGGACACGCGCAGCGCGCGCCAGGTGATGCTGCTGTTGCGGGACGCGGTGCGGGTGCACGGCCGGACCGTGGTGATGGTGACGCACGACCCGGTCGCCGCCTCGTACGCCGACTCGGTCGTCTTCCTCGCCGACGGACGGCTCGCGGGGCGGATGGACGCCCCGACCCCGGACGCGGTCGCGGAGCGGCTGGCGCACCTGGGCGACGACCTGCCGGTGGGGGTCTGAGCCATGTTCGTACTGGCCCTGCGGTCGATCCGGCGACGCCCCGGACGGTTCCTCGCGACGCTGCTGTCCGCCTTCCTGGGGGCGACGATCATCATGGCGTTCAACTCGCTGCACGACACCGCCGGGCAGGCCGGGGTGGACCCGGTCAGTTCGGAGACGCTGGGCACGGCGGCGGGTGTGGTCGGCGGTTACGGGACGCTGCTGGTGTTCTTCGCGGTGGCGTCCACGCTCACGGTCAACGTGCGTCAGCGGACGGCCGAGTTGGAGCTGCTGCGCTGCTCGGGGGCGACGCCGGCGCAGATCAGGCGGATGGTGGTGGGTGAGGCGGTGGCCGTGGCCCTGGTGGGGGCGGCACCGGCGGTCGGCACCGCGATGCTCGGCGGGCGGGCGCTGCTGGAGATGTTCCAGGACGGCGGCCAGGTGGCGCCGTCGGTCGCGTACTCCTTCGGTCCCGTCGCCCTGGTCAGCGGCGTGTTCGTCACCCTGCTCGCGTCGGCCGGCGCCGCGTTCCTCGCGGTGCGGCGGGTGACGCGGGGCAGCCGTGAGCGGGCCGGGGCCAAGCGGTTCCTGGCGTACGCGGCGCTGGCGACCGGCGCCGCCGGGGCCGGTGCCACCCTCCTGTTCTCGGCGACGGACGAGGCGCTGATGGCTCCCCCGGCCTACGGGGCGATCCTGCTGTCGGTGGGCTTCGCGCTGCTGTCGCCTCGTCTGCTGAAGGGCGTGCTGTCCCGGCTGCCGCTGAGCGGCGCGAGCGGCTGGCTGGCGGTGCGCAACCTGCGGGAGCGGGCCGATCACCTCGCCGGGGTCCTGGTGTCGCTGATCCTGTTCACGGCGGTGTCGACGGCGACGCTGACCATGCAGGCGGTGGAGAGCGACGCGGTGAGCGCCTCGGGTCTGGTCAAGTCGGTCGACGCCAAGAACCTGGAGACGCTGAACCTCACCGTGGTCGGCGTCATCGCGGTCTTCGTCTGCGTGATGCTGGTCAACTCGCTGTACGCGGCCACGACGTACCGCTCGCGGGAGTTCGGGCAGCAGCGGCTGGCGGGGGCGGTGCCCGGGCAGGTGCTGGGTGTGGTCGCCGCCGAGGGCGTGATCCTGACGGTCACGGGGGTGTTCTTCGGGACGGTGGCCGCGCTGGCCGGGGTGGTGCCGTTCACGGTCGTGCGGACCGACGGCGTGCTGCCGGACCAGTTCCTCGGCGTCTGGCTCGCGATGGTGGCGGTCTCGGCGGCGGTGACGCTGGGCACGAGCCTGGGGACGGCGCGGCGGGTGCTGCGTACGCCGGCGGTCGGGGCGGTGGCGGCGGCCGCGTGAGCGGACGTGAGGCGTAGGTGTAAGTGGGAGGTATCAGGGGGCGACCGCCGTGACGGTCGCCCCCTCCTCCGCGCTTCCCCGCCGGTGCGACGCGCCGGGTGACACAGGTGTGACAGGCCGGTGCGACGTGCCGGTGTGACGTGGCGGTCCGTGGTTCAGTCGGCCGCCTTGGCGTAGTCCCTGGCCATGCCTCCGGCGAAGTCGTACACCACGCACTGGTCCTCGCCGACGACCCAGGCGTCGTGCCCGGGCGAGCAGACGAACACGTCGCCGGGACCCACCTCGCTCTCGGTGCCCTCGTCGTCCATGCGCACGCACATGCGTCCCCGCACCACGTAGCAGTTGTGGTGGATCATGCAGGTGTCGGTGCCCGCGATGGGCGCCACGGACTCCGACCAGCGCCAGCCCGGCTCGAAGGTGGCGACGGCGAAGTCGAGCCCTTCCATGTGGACGGCCTCGATGTGCCCGCGGGGGAAATCGCGCCGCTCGTCCGGCTTGTCGAGCGTCTTGGCCTCGAACATGACGCTTCTCCTTTCCCTGGCCCCACCTTCCATCGTCCGCCTGTCAAGTCGGGGCCGCCATCCGGGGGACGCGGGCGTTCAGCGCGCGGTGCCGCACAGGCGGGCGAAGCGTGCGGCGTCCACGTTGCCGCCGGAGAGGATCACACCGACCCGGCCGGGCAGGGTGCCCGCGCGGCCGGTGAGGAGGGCGGCCAGCCCGGTGGCGCCGCTCGGTTCCAGGACGGTCTTCAGCCGCTCGAAGGCGAAGCGCATGGCGTCACGGATCTCGTCGTCTGAGACCAGCACGATCCCGTCCAGCAGCCGCCGGTTCACGGAGAAGGTCAGCTCGCCCGGGGTGGGCAGGGCCTGACCGTCGGCGATGGTGCGCGGGACCGGGACGGTGACACGCCGGCCCGCCGCCAGGGAGCGCCTGGTGTCGTCCCCGGCCTCCGGTTCGACGCCGATCACCCGGGTGCCGGCGTGCAGGCCCTTGACCGCCGTGGCGCTCCCGGCGATCAGTCCGCCGCCGCCGACCGGTGCGATCAGCGCGTCCAGGGGCCCGGTGTCCTCGACGAGTTCGAGGGCGGCGGTGCCCTGTCCGGCGATGACGTGCGGGTGCTCGTAGGGCGGGATCAGGCTCAGTCCGCGCTCGGCGGCCAGGGCCTCGGCGACGGCGACGCGGTCGCCGGTGTAGCGGTCGTAGGTGACGATCTCGGCGCCGTACCCGGCGGTGGCGGCCCGCTTGGAGGGCGGCGCGTCCTCGGGCATGACGATGACGGCGGTGGTGCCCAGTTCCCGCGCGGCGAGGGCGACGGCCTGAGCGTGGTTCCCGGAGGAGTAGGCGGCGATGCCCCGGGACAGCTGCTCCGGGGTGAGGCGGGAGGCGGCGTTGTAGGCGCCGCGGAACTTGAAGGCGCCCACCCGCTGGAGGTTCTCGCACTTGAGGTGGACCTCGGCGCCGGCCAGGGCGTCCAGGGTGCGGGAGCGCAGCACCGGGGTGCGGTGGGCGACGCCCGCCAGGCGGGCGGCGGCGGCGCGGACGTCGTCGAGGGTGACCGGTGGGGTGGTGGTCGTCACGGGTGTCCTCCGGCGGAGTCGGTCCCGGCGGCCGGGCGGGGCTCGGCGCGGGCCTGGGCGAGGTAGTGGTAGGCGGAGGCCCGGGAGATCCCGAGCCGGGCGGCGACCTGCTCGACCGCGCGGCGTACGGCGAACACGCCGCGTGCGTCCAGGTCGCGGAAGAGTTCCAGGCGCTGTGCGCGGTCCAGTGCGGCCCAGCCCCGGTCGCGGCGCAGGGGGTGGGAGTCCACGATGGCGTCGACCACCGCGTCGATGTCGTCGCCGAAGACGGTCGGCGGCGCGTCCGCGGCGGGGCCGGCCGCGCCCGCCAGGGCGCCGAGCAGTGCCTGGGCCCGGTCGACGGCGGTGACGTCCAGGTTGACGCACAGGGCGCCGAACACGGCGCCGGTGGAGTCGCGCAGCAGCATCGTGGAGGACTTCAGCAGGGTGCCGTCGCCGGTGCGCGTGACGTAGTTCAGCTCGTCCCGGGCCTCGTCGCCGCGGGCCAGTGCCCGCATGCCGATCTCGCTCATCGCGCCGCCCACCGTGCGTCCGGTCACCGACCCGGCGACCGCCACGACCGAGTGGTCGGGACGCCGGTAGTCGTGCAGGACCACCTCGCAGACGGGGCCGAACGTCGCGGCGATCCCGTCCACGACGGGGCGCAGCGCGCCGAGGACGGTGTCCCGTTCGGCGTCCGGGGCCGATGCGCTCACGGTCTCCTCCTCGCTCGGGCTTCCCGTGCTGCCGCTCTCCGGACTCCTGAGACTACACGTCCAACGGCTGGACGAACAGTCCAGCCTCCTTACGCCGGCCGGGTGGCCGCACGGGGCGACCGGGGCGCCGGGCGCCTCGCCGTGGTCACGGTCCTGTCGTCGCGCCGCCGGGTCTGGCACGCTCTGCGGCACCCTCCCCACCGTCCCCTCACCCGGAGGTCGAGGCACCATGGCGAAGGACGCCACGTCCCCGACGAAGCTGCGCCGCAACCGCGCCGCGCTCACCCACAAGGTCGGCTACGCGCTGCGCCACCCCGAACGCGTGGGCCCCTACGTCCGCCGGGCCGGCCGGGACGCGTGGCTGCGGCTCAGGCACCCGGACCACGTCGGCTACTACCGGGCGGTGATGGCCTCCGACACCCGCCGCGATCCGGAGGCGGCGGTCGGCAGCCGGACCCACGACCGCTGGCTGGCGCTCGGGCAGATGCAGTTCGACTACCTGATCGAGCACGGGCTGCGCCCCGAGCACCGCATGCTCGACATCGGCTGCGGCAACCTGCGCGGCGGCTGGCGCTTCATCGACCACCTCGACGCCGGCCACTACTACGGCATCGACATCTCGCCCGACATCCTGATCGCCGCGAAGAAGACCCTGACCGAGCGCGGGCTCCAGGCGAAGCTGCCCCACCTGACCCTCACGGGGGACCTGAGGCTGGAGTTCCTGCCCGACGCGCACTTCGACGTCGTCCACGCGCACAGCGTCTTCTCGCACTCCCCCCTGAGCGTCATCGACGAGTGCCTCGCGCACGTCGGCCGCGTGCTGACCGACACCGGGTTCTTCGACTTCACCTTCGACCGCACGCGGGGCACGGAACACCACGTGCTCCGCGAGGACTTCTACTACCGCACCGACACCCTGCTCACGCTGGCCGCCCAGCACCGCCTGCACGCGCGGTTCATGGAGGACTGGGAGAAGCGGCCGCACGGCCAGTCCAAGATCCGCGTCAGCCGCTCACCGCTGCCCTCGTAGGCGGACGGGCGGCGGCGGAGTTCAAGGCCGCGGGTCGGTGCGGCGCCAGGCCGGGCGGGCGTCCGCACCCCGGCGGCCGGCCGCGGCGGCGCAGCGGGGGCAGACCCGGCGGACGGCGTCGGCCGCGCCACCGGACTCGGGCAGCACGTCCGTCCAGGGGACGGCCGCGAACCGGGACAGCCGCGACCGGTGCAGGGACAGGCCGCAGACGGTCTGGTTCGTGCCCTGCTCCCACGCGTGCACCTCACCGGCGGGCAGCCAGCGGTTGTCGTCCTCGTCCCACCAGCGGCCGGAGGCCGCGACCTCGTAACGCCGTGTCCTGGCCATCGGCTCCACCCGCCACTCTTCTCTCCGGTGACCCAAGCCCCGTGTGCCCCCCCCTGCTCGTCCGTGCCGGGTGCCCCGGACGGGCGACGCCCACACGCGCGTACGCCCTCCTGTGTGATCACTCCGCAAGCCCTTCCGGTTTCGGCCGATTCGTCTGCTTAGCATGCGGGGTCCGCGCAGGCGGGTCGGCGCCACCGCGCGACGGGACCCGGGCACGGACGGCGCGCACCGGCCCGCCCGAGGCGAGTACCCCGTGCCGGTGCGCGTGGGGCGACCGCCCGGGGCCCACCCGGTTCCCGTGCCGCTCGCCCATGGACCGCCCGCCCCGTACGAGAGGACACCAGATGGCGCCCACGGGCCGTCACAGCCGACCGGCCGAGCACGCCTTCTCCCCGCACGACGCCGTGATGGGCGCCGCCGCACGGCACCTCGGCCGCCGCCGCTTCCTCACGGTCACCGCGGCCGCCGCCGCGCTCGCCTTCTCCACCAACCTGCCGGCCCGCGGCGCGGTCGCCGCTCCGCTGCGCTCCGCCCGGATCACCAAGGACCCGTTCACGCTCGGCGTCGCCTCCGGCGATCCCCAGCCGGACTCGGTGCTGCTGTGGACCCGGCTGGCGCCCGAGCCGTTCCTGGAGGACGGCGGGATGGGCACGGAGCGGGTCGCGGTCGAGTGGGAGGTCGCGCTCGACGAGTACTTCGCGGCCGTCCTGTTCCGGGGCACCGCCGAGGCCCACGCCGAGTACAACCACAGCGTGCACGTCGACGTGAAGGGCCTGACGCCGGGCACGGTGTACCACTACCGCTTCCGGACCGGTGCCTGGCTCAGCCCGGCCGGCCGCACCCGCACCGCGCCGGCGGCGGGCAGCGCCACGTCGGGGCTGAAGCTCGCGGCCGTCGCCTGCCAGGCCTACATGGACGGCTACTACACGGTGCTCCGGCACCTCGCCGAGGACGACGTGGACGTGGTCTTCCACCTCGGCGACTACCTGTACGAGTACGCGGTGAACGCGGAGGGCGGGGAGCGCCGCTACACCGACCGCACGCTGCCCGAGGTGTTCAACCGGGAGACGATGACCCTCGCGGACTACCGGCTGCGCTACTCCCTCTACAAGAGCGACGAGGACCTCAGGGCCGCGCACGCCGCGCACCCCTTCGTCGTCACCTGGGACGACCACGAGACCGAGAACAACTACGCGGGCAGCATCCCGGAGAACGGCATCCCGCCGGAGGAGTTCCTGCTGCGGCGGGCCGCCGCCTTCCGCGCCTACTGGGAGAACCAGCCGCTGCGCGCCGCCCAGCTCCCGCAGGGCCCGGACGCGCAGCTCTACCGCCGGCTGCACTGGGGCACGCTCGCCCAGTTCGACATCCTGGACACCCGGCAGTACCGCTCCGACCAGGCCTACGACGACCGGCCGCACGCCCCCGGGCCCGAGTCCGACGACCCGGCGCGCACCATGACCGGCGCCGCGCAGGAGCAGTGGCTCCTCGACGGATGGCAGAACTCGTCGGCGCTGTGGAACGTGATGCCCCAGCAGGTCTGCTTCTCCCAGCGCAAGTTCGACGTGACGGCCGACGCGGCGATGTCGATGGACGCCTGGGACGGCTACCGCGCCTCCCGCGACCGGGTCGTCGCCGGGGCGAAGGCGGCGGGCGTCGACAACTGGCTGATCCTGACCGGCGACGTGCACGTCGGCTACGCCCTCGACGTCAAGGACGACTTCGACGACCCGGCGTCCGCCACCGTCGGCACGGAGGTCACCTGCACCTCGGTGGCCAGCGGGCGGGACGGCGTGGAGCAGCCCGCCAACTGGGACCTGTACATGCGGGCCAACCCGCACATGAAGTTCTACAACGGCAAGCGCGGCTACGTCCGGATCGGACTCGACCGCCAGGCCGCCCGCCTCGACTTCCGGACGGTCGACGCGATCAGCACGCCCGGCGCGCCCATCACCACGGCCGCGTCCTTCGTCACCGAGGCGGGCAGCCCCGGCCTGACGCCCGCCTGAGCCCGCCCGGCGCTGGTGCGCGTACTGCACTTGGCACCCACCGCGTCCCCCATCGCGCGAAAGACGCCCTGCTCCGACATGGCCGCGGAGCTTTCCGGCAAGGCCTGTGACTTCGCCGCAGTCGCACCGTGTTCCACGGTCCCCCACCGATTCCCGCTGTCCCGCACAGCCTTGAAGGAGGCACATCGCATGGTCGGCAGACATGCCGCGCGCAGCCGCCGCGCAGCCCTGACCGCGCTCGGCGCCCTGGTCCTGACCGCACTCCCCTCGGCCGCGTCGGCCGCGCCGCCGCCCGCCCCGGGACCGGTGTCCACCGCCGCCCGGACGCTCGGCGCCCACCAGCCGTCGGCCCAGGTGCTGCGCGCGATGCAGCGCGACCTGGAACTGACGCCGGACCAGGCGGCGGCCCGGCTGGTCAACGAGGCCGAGGCGGGCACCCGGGCCGGCCTGCTGCGCAACACGCTGGGCGACCGCTACGCCGGCGCCTGGGTGAGCGGCGCGACCGCCGCCCAGCTCACCGTCGCCACCACCGACGCCGCCGACACCGCCGCCATCGAGGCGCAGGGCGCCACGGCCGCCGTCGTCGACAGGGGGCTGGGCGAGCTGCGCGCCGTCAAGGAGAAGCTGGACGCCGCCGCCGCTCGCGCCCAGACCGCCCGGACTCCGGTCTGGTACGTGGACGTCCGGGCCAACCGGGTCGTGGTCCAGGCCACCAGCGCGTCGGCCGCCGCGGAGTTCGCCGAGACCGCCGGGGTCGAGGGCCGGGACGTGGGCGTGCGGGTCTCGGCGCACCGGCCGCGGGTGCTGGAGGACCTCGTGGGCGGCGACGCCTACTACATCGACGGTCAGGCCCGCTGCTCCATCGGCTTCTCGGTGACCAAGGACGACCGGCAGGGCTTCGCCACGGCCGGTCACTGCGGCAAGCCGGGCGCCACGACCACCGGGTTCAACGAGGCGGACCAGGGCACCTTCCAGGCCTCGACGTTCCCCGGCAAGGACATGGCGTGGGTGGGCGTGAACGCCGACTGGACCGCCACCCCGGACGTGAAGGCGCAGGACGGCCAGAAGGTGCAGGTCGCCGGGTCGGTGGAGGCCCTGGTGGGTGCGTCGGTGTGCCGTTCCGGCTCCACCACGGGGTGGCACTGCGGCACGGTCCGCCAGCACGACACGAGTGTCAGTTACCCGGAGGGCACGGTCGACGGGCTCACCGAGACGACCGTGTGCGCCGAACCCGGCGACTCGGGCGGCCCCTTCGTGGCCGGCGCCCAGGCGCAGGGCACCACGTCCGGCGGCTCCGGTGACTGCACGAACGGCGGCACCACCTTCTACCAGCCGATCAACCCGCTGCTCGGCGACTTCGGCCTCACGCTGAAGACCACCTCGGCCGCGGCGGGGACGCCCGCGCCGCAGGACAACGCGGCGGCCGACGCGTGGGCAGCGGGCCGGGTCTACGAGGCCGGGACCACGGTCTCCCACGCGGGGGTGCGGTACCGCTGCCTGCAGAACCACCAGGCGCAGGGTGTCTGGTCGCCCGAGACCACGCCGGCCCTGTGGCAGCGGGTCTGACGGACGGTGAGACACCGCCGGAGGGCGGTGCGGGTGGGCGCGGGGCCGCGGCGGGATCGCGGCCCCGCGCCGCCGCCGTACGGGCGCCTCTACGCGGGCGCCTCGTCCTGGGCGAGGAGGGCGTAGGCGGTGGCGATGAACGGGTCGCGGGCGCGGAACCGCCGGGTGCACACGGCGGCCAGGGCCGTGCCGGTGTCGGGCCTGAAGCCCAGGAACGCCTGCTGGCCGAGGGTGGCGCCGCTGTGGAAGTACATCGGCCCCCCGTCGGTGGGATGCCGGAACCAGGCCACGGTGTGCACGTGCCGGTGCCCCAGCCCGCGCCTGAGCACCGGCACCCGCACCGAGCGCAGCGCGCCGGCCGCCGGTGAGCCGGCCGGATCCAGGTGGGCCTCCAGGAAGGTGAGCAGGTCGTGCGGGGTGGACCGGACCGCCCCGGCCGCCTGGAAGCCCCCCGCGTCGAAGGGCGGCACGGGGGTGCGGCCGTCCTTGCCGTGCCCGGTGGCGTCGGTCTTCGCGTCCTCGGCGCGCAGGGCCGTGCCGCCCAGGCCCAGCGGGCGCAGGACGTGCCCGGTGAGCAGGTCCTCCCAGGCCGTGCCGGTGACGGCGGCGACGGCGTGGCCGAGGACGGAGACGCCGTAGTTGGAGTAGTGCCAGCGGGTTCCGGGGCGGTGCCGGGGGCGGTGGCGCAGGAAGGTCTCGGTCAGCCGCGCGGCCGGGTAGCGGGCGTAGGGGTTGGTGCGCCAGGCGGGCAGGGCGCGGCGGACGAAGTCGGCCGGCAGGGCGGGCAGTCCCGACGTGTGGGTGATGAGGTGGGCGAGGGTCACGGGGGCGGGGCCGGGCGGGCGGCCCGGATCCAGGCAGCCGGCGGCCGGTTCGCCGCCGGTGAGCACACCGTCCCGGATCAGCCGGGTCAGCAGCAGTCCGGTGAACGTCTTGGAGGCCGACCCGATCTCGTAGCGCAGGTCCTCGCGGGGGACGGCGGGGGGCGGGGCGGTGCCGCCGCGGTGCAGGGTGCGCAGGCCGTGCCGGGAGACGGCGAAGACGACGTCGGGCGCGTCGGAGGCGTCCACGGCCTCGGCCAGCCGCGCGCGGAGGGCCGAGGCGTCGGCGCCCGGGTCGGGCTCCGGTACCGGCGTGGTGGACTCGTCGTCCGCGGGGTCGCCCGGCCAGGGCGTGCGACGGGCCGTCATGACGCGCTGTGCGTCAGTTCGCCGAGCGCGCGGGACGTGGCCAGGACCGAGGCGAAGGCGGCGACCAGCGTCGGGTGGTAGACCATGTCGAACACCGTGTCGGCGTCCCCCTCGGGCATCGTCCGTACGGCGGGCATGGCGCCGTCGGGCTGCTGCGCGGCGGCGAAGGCCCGCCAGGCGGGTTCGTCGAAGGTGGGGCGGGGCAGGCAGGCGTCCACGACGAGGAGTTCGCCGAGCAGGTCCCAGCGTTCGAGGTCGAGCCAGTCGTCGATCCAGACCGGCAGCCAGGTGGCGAGGTAGTCGGCGATCGGGGCCGGCAGGCCGCCGGGGTTCTCGCCCCAGTCGGTGAGGTGGAAGACGGTGTGCGTGATGTCGTAGGCGGTGTGGCCCTCCACCGTCCACGGCTCGGGGGTGGCGGCCAGCCAGGTGGTGCCCGCCAGGCCGGCCTCGGGCGGCCGGGCGGGCAGGCCGAAGCGGCGCTGGAAGGCGGACAGGCCCAGGCGCCGGGTGGGGGTCACCGGGAAGCGCGTCCAGCTGTCCAGCCGGTGGTTGAGGGCGGTCGCCCGTTCCACCTCGGGCTGGCTGTAGCCCAGCTCCTTGAACGGCAGGTACACCTCGAAGGGGACGGGCGAGAACGGTTCGACGCGCTGCCCGCGCACCAGCATGCGGCCGCCGTCCAGGGTGTCCCGCCAGGTGTGGTCGAGCAGTTGGCGGGCGAGCTGGGCCTGCCGGGATCCGGCGACGCCCTCGCGGAAGAGCACCGCGCAGATGAGGGCGAGTTCGCCGATGGGCTTGAAGCGCTCCAGGAAGCCGACCTCGGGGTCCACGTCGGGCTCCAGCCGGAATCCGTCGCGGTGGGCCCAGAGCCACTCCAGGGCTCCGACGCCCACGCCGTGTATCAGGCGGGTGTCCGTCATCCCGGCACTCCTTGTCGGGTGTGGTCCGCGTCGCCGAGCCGTGCGGTGGTGAGGCACGCGGCGAACGCGGCCATCAGGGTGGAGTGGTAGCAGTCGGTAAAGGCGTAGGGGTCGGTGCCGGTCTCGCCGGCCGGCCCGGCGGAGGGTCCGGCGGCCGGTCCGGCGGCGGACTCGGCGGCGTCCTGGAGCGCGCCCTCCTCGGGGATCGCGCCGGACGGGTGCTGGGCCGCCGCGACCCGCCGCCAGGCGTCGTCCAGGACGGCGGGCTCCGGCAGGCGCGGCAGGCTCGCGGCCACCGCCAGCAGTTCGCAGCTCAGGTCCCACATCCGGGCGTCCAGGCAGGTGTCCAGCCAGGGCGGCAGCCAGTGCAGCAGGTAGTCGGCCAGGTCCGGCGGCACGCCCCGGGCCGTGCGTCCCCATTCGGTGAGGTGGAAGACGACGTGGGTCAGCGCGTACCCGGCCGCGCGTTCGAACGTCCACGGTTCGGGGAGGCCGCCGAGCCAGGTGCGGTCCAGTGCCTGGGGCACCCGGCCGTGCGGGCGGATGCCGCTGCGCCGCTCGGCCTCGATGACGCCGAGCCGCCGGGTGGGGTACTGCTCGGTCAGCCGCCAGCCCCGGGTGCGGGCCACCACGGCGGCGGACGCCTCGTAGCCGGGGTGCCGGTGTCCGGCCGAGGCGAAGGCCGCGTACACCTCCAGCGGGTAGGTGGCGAAGGGCTCCAGCGACTGCATCAGCGCGAACAGCTCGCCCCCGCGGGTCTGCTGCCAGGCGAAGTCCAGCAGCTCGGACGCGCGGACGTGCAGCGGGTCCGAGGGCGGGGTGGACGCGGTCACGGAGGCGCAGACCTGGGCCAGTTCGCCCAGGGGTTTCCAGGTGCGGTTCACCTGCCCTTCGGCGGCCAGCGCGTCCTCGCCGAGCGTGAAGCCGTCGCGGTGGGCGTCCACCCAGTCCAAGGCGGCCTCCTCGACCCGCCGGACGCTCACAGGAGGACTCCGGCCGGCATCAGCCGCGCCGCCTCCAGTTGCAGGGCCACCCGGGGGTCGCTGCCGCCCATGAGCCGTACGAAGTCGAGTCCCGCGTCGAGGCCGAGGGTGTCGGGCACGCCGTCCAGGAGGGTCAGCCAGCGACCGGCTCCGGCCGCCTGCTGCCAGTCACGGCGGCGCACCGCCCGGACGAAGCCCCGGGCGACGTCCACCGGGCGGCCGCGGGCCGCGCGGGTCACCGCGCACTCCTCGCCGGGCAGCGCCAGCGGGGCCAGTACGGCGAGCTGGTGGGTCAGGTACTGCCAGCCGGCGTCGTACAGCCAGCCGGCGTCGGGTTCCGCGTCCGCCTCGCCGGCGAGCGGGTCGTTCAGGGGTGGTTCGATCCGGCGCAGGGCACGGGCCATGGCCCAGTGGCTCCATACGACGGCGGGGGCCGCGTCGGCGCGCGGCGGGTGGGCCGCCACCGCGTCCTTGAACACGGCGAGTTGGCCGGGGTCGGGCGGAACGCCCATCAGGACGGTGGGCAACAGCGTGTCCGCGCCCAGGACGCGTACCGCCGCCCGTGCGACGCTCTCGCCCGCGCCGCCTCCCACCAGGGTGCCCCCCGCTCGCACGTGGTCTCCGCTCCGAAGAGCGGAGACCACGTCGGAAGCGAGGTCCAGCACCGTTCCCTGGAGAAGGGCTGACGTGCTCGACTGCTCCATCTCACTGCTCCCGTCGGTCCGTCAACCCTTCTTCGGGCGCGGGGTCGGCGGGGAGAGCAGCAGGCTGGTGCCTCCCGACTGCAGGGCGAGCGCGGCGCACTCGCGGCTGTCGCGGAAGACTCCGTCGGGCTCGGTGGGGTCGAGTACCGCTTCGATGTCGATGTTCTCGGTGCTGGTGACTTCCTCGAGCACCTTGTCCTTGGAAGGCATTTCACCATCTCCCTCTGGTAGCCAATGGCCTTCACACCACAGGTGTCCGGGAACTCACAAAGCATTCCTCTCTTCTCAAAAATCACAGGAGATAACTTTTTCAACAAATCGGACATCAGTGGCCTCGCGGGTGACGGGCCGGCCCGTCACCACGGCCCGCCCCCGCCGCATCAGCTCCGCCGCAGGCGCCAGACGTTGTCCTCGCGGAAGCCCTCCACGCCCTCGGGCGAGACGCTCGGGCGGCGGACGGTCTCCTTCGTCTCGACGGCCCACGCGTGGTCCGGCAGGGCGAGTTCGGCGAGGACCCCCTCCAGGGTGGGGAAGACGGCGTCGAACGGTGGTTCGGTCTGCCAGGAGGGCCAGCCGGCGTGCATGACGACCAGCAGGGTTCCGCCGTCCGCGACGGCCGCGGCGGCGGCGCGCAGCACGGTCCGCCGGTCGAGGGGGACCGGCGACTGGAGGTAGTGGGCGCTCACCAGGTCGAAGGAGCCCTCGGGGAACGAGCGGCCCAGCTCGTGGCGTTCCCAGGCGATCCGGTCGCCGACCCCGGCGTCGGCGGCGTGCCCGGCGGCCCGTTCGAGCGCGGTGCCGGAGATGTCCACGCCGGTGACCCGCCAGCCGCGCGAGGCCAGCCACACGGCGTCGGCCCCCTCGCCGCAGCCCAGGTCCAGCGCGGTGCCGGGGGTGAGGTCACTCGCCTCACGGACCAGCAGTCCGTTGGGACGGCCGCTCCAGACGCGGTCGGTGTCGCGGTAGCGGGCTTCCCAGAACTCGGCGGGAGCCTGTGCGGGCATGTCGGTCATGGTGCCTCCTGCGCACGGACGGGGCGGACGGGGGCGTCCGCCCGGACGGGCGCGCGACCGCCGCGCGCCCCGTGTGCAGGCTGCACCCGCCGGCCCCCGGGCGACAAAGAAGTTTGCCGGTCCCGCAAGTCGGGCGCGAGGACTCGCGGGAACGCGCGGGAACGCGCGGGGCGTCAGCGCACCAGGGCGCCGGACTCCTCCGGCGCGTCGGTGCGCACCCACACCGTGCGCTGCGGGAAGGGGATGTCGATGCCCGCCTCGTCCAGGGCTTCCTTGACCCGGCGCCGCAGTTCGCGGGTGACGCCCCACTGCTGCAGCGGCACGGTCTTGACGGCGAGGCGCACGAGGACCCCGTCGGCGTCGAGCGACTGCACGCCCCACACCGCGGGGTCCTCCAGCAGTACGTCCGCGAAGTCCGGGTCCTGGCGCAGGGCGCGGCCGGTGTCCTCCAGCACGCGCTGGACCGTGTCGAGGTTCGCGTCGTAGGCGACGGCGACGTCCAGGACGGCACGCGCCCATTCCTGGCTGTCGTTGCGGACGCGCAAGATCTCACCGTTGCGGATGTGCCACAGGCCGCCGTTGAGGTCGCGGACGTGGGTCAGCCGCAGGCCGACGTGCTCCACCTCGCCGACGGCCTCGCCGAGGTCGACGGAGTCGCCGACGCCGTACTGGTCCTCGACCATGATGAGCAGCCCTGACAGGTAGTCGGCGACCAGGTTCTGCGCGCCGAAGCCGATCGCGAGGCCGACCACGCCGGCACTGGCCAGCAGCGGGCCGAGCGCGATGCCGACCTGGTCGAGGACCATCGCCACCCCGACCATGAACAGCACGATGGTCACGGCGCTGCTCAGCACCGAGCCGATCGTGCGGGCCCGCTGCTCGCGCCGCTGCCGCGCGCGCGAACGGTCGCGGTGCAGTACGGCCGCCCCGCGGCCCGGGCGCCGGGGGCGGCTGCTCTCGGCCTCGCCGCCCGACGGCTCCAGTACCCGCTGGACGACCCTGGTGATGGCCCGCTTGGCCACCGCGCGCAGCACCAGCAGGACGACGACGATGAGCGCGATGCGCAGCGGTATCCCGATCAGTGCCGTGGTGTGGTCGCCGATCCAGTCCGACCACGAGGCCGCCAACCGCGGGTTCGTGGACGGGCCGGGGGTGGGCAGGGTGTGCGACATCGGCTCCAGTGCTCCGTTTCCTCGGGGATGACGTCTTCGCCGTCGGGGCCGCCTACCCACGAACGGCTGGAGCATGACGTCCGGGACGCGGCGGCGCGCTCATCGCCTTTCATCACTTGAAGCCCCTTATGTCCGACAGTCGCGACACCTTCACCCGCGCCCCGCCCATCGCCGGTGCGGACCCGGGCACCCGGAAGGGAGTCGTCCACAGCGGAGGGGGCGTGCCGAGTGGTCACCGTTGCCGTCCTGGTGCTGCCGGGTATGGGGTTGCTGTTGTTCACCATGACCTGCCTGGAGGACCGGCTCTTCGGCGAGCGCACCCGGGCACGGCACGCCCGGCGCCGGCATCTGCGCCTCGTTCCGGGCGGGCGGACCGAGCGGGCGTCGCCGCGCCGCGCGGCGGAACCGGCCGCACGCCGGTCGTCCGGCCGGGACGCCGCCTGAGTAGGATCTCGGTCGTCCGGCTCCGTCGCACCCGCCGGGCCGCCGTCCCCTCAGGTCCGCTCGGCCCGCGCCGTCCGCGTGGCCGGGCCCCGACGGGGACAGGGGGCACCGACACCGCACGCGAGGAGCACGATGGACACGACGAACCCGACGAACACGGCGGCCTCCGAGCCACGCCACGAGGCCGACGCGGACGCGGAGTTCGTGAGGTTCTGGCAGGAGCGCCGGGTCTGTTTCCTGTCGACGCCCCGCGCCGACGGCACCCCGCACCTGGTCCCGGTCGGGGTGACGTACGACCACGCCACCCGGACGGCGCGGATCATCACCGGGCGGGGCACCGCGAAGGTGCGCAACGTCGAGCGGGCCGGGCGTCCCGTGGTCGCCGTGGGCCAGGTGGACGGCCGGCGCTGGTCCACCCTGGAGGGCGTCGCCACCGTGCGGGACGACGCGGAGACGGTGCGGGACGCGGAGGCCCGGTACGCGGCCCGCTACCGGCGGCCCCGGGCGAACCCGGACCGGGTCGTCGTCGAGATCGCCGTACGCCGTTTCCTCGGCACGGTACGGCCCCTGGCGCCGGCCCGGGAGGATTCCCCCGAGCCGTGAGCCTCCCGGCGGGTCAGTCGCCGCTCCCCGCGTCGGCCACGGTCCCCTGGGCCGCTCCCTCCCGGGGCCGGCGGCTCAGGCGCCCGGGCCACCACGCCACGGCCCCGATGTCGCGGGCGAGCGCCGGGACGAGCAGCGAGCGCACCACGAGCGTGTCCAGCAGGACGCCGAAGGCCACGATGAAGGCGATCTGCAGCAGGAAGGCCAGCGGGATCACCCCGAGCGCGGCGAAGGTCGCGGCGAGGACGACACCGGCCGAGGTGATGACGCCGCCGGTGGCGGTCAGGCCGCGCAGGATGCCCTCCCGCACGCCGTGCTCCAGCGACTCCTGCCGGACCCGGGACATGAGGAAGATGTTGTAGTCCACGCCGAGGGCGACCAGGAACACGAACCCGTACAGCGGGACGGAGGCGTCGGTGCCGCTGAAGCCGAAGACGTGGGTGAAGACGAGCGCCGAGACGCCCAGGGTGGCCAGGAAGTTCAGCGCCACCGTCGCCACCAACAGCACCGGCATCAGCAGGGAGCGCAGCAGGGCGATCAGGATGACCAGGATGATGGCGAGGACCACCGGCACGATGAGCGTGCGGTCGTGTGCGGCGGTGCGCTGGGTGTCGTACTGCTGGGCGGTGTAGCCGCCGACGAGGGCGTCCGCGCCCCGCACGTCGTGGACGGCCGTCCGCAGCCGGGACACCGTGTCCTTGGCGGCGTCGCTGTCCGCGGGCGCCTCGAGTGTCGCGTCGATCCGTACGCGGCCGTCGACCACCTTCGGTGCACCGCCGCCGGGGCGGCCGGAGGCGGTCACCGCGTCGGCGGAGGCGACGCCGCGCGTGTCGCGGGCCGCCGCGAGGACCGGGTCCAGCCGGTCGGCGTCGGCGACGATCACGGCCGGGTTGCCGGAGCCGCCCGGGAAGTGCCGCGCCAGCGTCTGCTGGGCGGCGACCGAGGGGGCGTCGTTGACGAAGATCTCGTCCAGCGGCACGCCCTTGGAGCTGAGGGCCGGCGAGAAGGCGGCGCAGGCGAGCAGCGCGGCGAGGGTCACCGCCCAGATGCGGCGCGGCGCCCGGTCCACCAGCGCGGCGACGCGGTGCCACAGGCGGTGCCCGGCGTCCGGGTCGCCGGTCCGCACCGGCTTGGCCGGCCAGTACGCGGCGCGGCCGAGCAGGACCAGGACCGCGGGCAGGAACGTCAGCGTGCTGAGGACGGCGCAGACGATGCCGATGGCGCCGACGGGTCCGAGCGCGCGGTTGTTGGTCAGGTCGCTGAGCAGCAGCGCCAGCAGGCCCAGGGCGACGGTCGCCGCGCTGGCGACGATCGCTCCCCAGGAGGCGCGCAGCGCGGCGCGCACGGCGCCGAAGCGGTCCGGGTGGCGGGCGAGTTCCTCGCGGTAGCGGGCGGTGAGCAGGAGCGCGTAGTCGGTGGCGGCGCCGATGACCAGGATGGAGAGGATGCCCTGGACCTGCCCGTCGACGCGTACCACGTCGCGGTCGGCGAGGGCGTAGACGATTCCGCAGGCCAGGCCGAGCGCGAAGACGGCGCCGAGGATGATGACCACGGGCAGCAGGACGCTGCGGTAGACCAGCAGCAGGATCACCAGCACCGTGACCAGCGCGACGCCGAGCAGCAGCCCGTCGATGCCCGAGAAGGCGTCGGAGAGGTCGGCCTGCGAGGCCGCCGGCCCGGCGAGGCGCGCCTCGGTGCCGGGGACCTGTGCGGCGGCGGCGCGGATCCGCTCCAGGACGTCGGGGAGGCGCTCGCCGAGGTCGGGTTCGACCTGGACGACCGCCTGGAGGGCCTCGCCGTCCTCGGAGGGGAGAGCGGGTGTCGCGGGGCCGACGGTCCCGGGCTCCCCTTCGAGGGCCGCGACCGACCGGGTGGCCGCCGCGCGCTGACCGGTGACGGCACCGCCGTCGTCCGCGGTCCACACGACGATCACCGGGAGGGTCTCGTCCTGCTGGAAGGCCTTCTGCTCGTCGATGACCCGGGTGGACTCGGCGCTGCGGGGCAGGAAGGCGGCCTGGTCGTTGGTGGCGACCTCACCGAGTTTCCCGGCGTAGGGGCCGAGCGTTCCTCCGATGCCGAGCCAGGCCAGGAGCAGGACGACGGGCACGAGCCAGCGGGCTCGTCGGGCGGGGATGGACATCGGTCTTCAGGTCTCCTGGTAGCCGGCGGTGCTGGGAAGGTAGCTCGATCATAAACAATCTCAATGATTGAAATAACTTGGGCCGCATGACACACCGGCTTCTGCCCCCGGGTGTCCCCCGGATGCACCGCGCGCCGGGACCTCAGCGGTCGTCGGACCGCACGTGGTGCAGTTCCTCGTTCATCGCCGTCAGGAAGCGCAGCACCACCGCCAGTTCACCCTCGTCGAAGCGCGAGCGGGTGGCGGCGGCGGCCTCGGCCAGCGGGCGGAAGTACGTCCGGGCCGTCGCGCGGGCGTCGGTCACGTACCGCAGGTGGACGACCCTGCGGTCGGCGCTCTCCCTCACCCTCCGCACGTGCCCCGCACGCTCCAGCCGGTCCACGCAGGCAGTCACCGCGCCGGAGGTGAGCCCCAGGTGCTCGCGCAGCCGGCCCGGCGTCATGGGCTCGGGCGCGTCCAGGATCGCCGCGAGGGCCTGGACGTCGGTGGCGTGCAGGCCGTATCGGCCGGCGAAGCTCTGCACGAGGCGGTTGATCTCGCCGTTCATCCGCCTCAGCTGCACCGCGAGGTCCCGCAGGTCGCTCGTCTCGGGCCCGGCCCCGGTGCCCCGCTCGTGCGCGTGCTGTCCGCGCTGGTTCGCTGTCGCCACGCGATCAGCGTATAGAAGGCTCGCCGCCGGCCCGGGGCACCCGCCCGCGCCGTCGGCGGTGCGCGGTCCGGGCGTCAGGTGAACGGGCCGTTCGGCGGGCGGGTGCCCGGGCTGTCGGGGCGCGCGGTGTGGTCCGGGTGGTTCCGGGTCCGCCGGGCCTCCTTCAGTTCGGCCTCGTAGAGATGGTCACGACCCCCGGCGAGCCGGTCCACCGCCGCCCGCTCCAGGTCCCGGAACGCCTCGTAGTACGTGCGGTCGTACGCCTCCACGATCTGGAACGTCCAGTGCCCGGGGATGACGTTGCGGCCGAGGATCTCCGTGCGGACCCGTTCCGCCCACTCGGGATGGCCCGCCGCGTTCAGCAGTTCCACCGCGCGGTCCAGCTCGAAGTCCGCCGTCCCGGTCAGCTGGTGGAAGGCGAACAGGTGCCCGCGGGCGCGTTCCGTCGTCTCCAGGGCCTTGGAGAGGGAGCCGAGGGCCTCCACCGTCTCGTCGCTGACGCCGTCGGGGCGCCGGTGCGGGTCTTCCATGCCGTGCCGGTTCCTTTCCGTGCGCGTACGGCCCTCCGTGCGGGTACGGCCGCGGACCCGGTGTCACGCGGACGGGTCGTGGCCCCAGTTCATGAGCGAGTACCGCCATCGGGTGTCGTGGACGTCGCCGGCGGGCCGCTGGGCCAGGTGCCGGCGGATGTAGCCGACGACCTCGCGCATGTGCCGGTGGTCGTCGTCCGAGAGGTCGCCCTGGTTCGTGCGCAGGATGTCCACGATCCGGCGGCCGGAGGCGTGCCCCGTGGACTCCCCGCCGTCCTTGTGCTGTCCGGCGTCGCGCGACTCGTCGGACGCCAGCCACTTCTCCAGCCGGGCCGGCGTCATGTTCACGAGTTCCTGGAAACGCTCTCGCGTCTCCCGCCGCTCCGCTTCGTCCACGCCGCCTCACTTCTTCTTCAGCGCGGACGGCTTGTGCACCGCGGACCTGCCGGACTTGTCGCTGCGGACCTGGTACTGGGGATCGTCGGGCGAGGCGTCCACGGTGCGGCCCGCCGCCTCGGTGCGCTCGGTGATCTTCTTCTCCACCTTGCCCTCCGCCTGGCTGCCGTGGCTGCTCCAGGCGACCTGGTCACCCTTTCGGAGATTGCCGCCCTTGTCGCGGTTCTTCGCCATCGCGGTGCTCCCTTCGTCCCTCACCAGCCTGCGGGGCACGTGGAGGTCCCACCACTCAGGGGCGTCGATACCTGTATCCGGCACCGAACTATCCTGGGCGCGGTCCCGCGCGGTACGCCGCACTCGTCGCCCGCCGTCGTTCCAGGAGCAGCCCGTTGAACACCAGCACAGCGACCCCGGACAGCTACTACGAGCGCATCGACGAGCACCGCTACAAGCCGACCCCGCACGCGGGCGGGGCGTGGAGCGAGGACGAGCAGCACTTCAGCCCGCTCGGGGGGCTCACCGTCCACGCCCTCGACCGCCACCTGGCGGGCCGCGGCCCCGCCGGGCTGTCGATGAGCCGGATCAGCTTCGACATCCTGGGACGCCCGGCCCTGGACGAGTGCGAGATACGGGTGGAGACGGTCCGTCCCGGGCGCACCATCGAGCTGGTGGAGGCGACCACCCTCATCGCCGGCCGGCCGGTGGTGCGGACCAGGGCCTGGCTCCTCGCCGACGTGGACACGGGCGCCGTCGCCGGCGGCGGGGCGGACCGGCTCACCGCACCGCAGACGCTCACGTCCTGGCCGATGGCCCGGCAGTGGCCCGGCGGCTACATCGCCTCCCTGGACGTGCGCCCCGTCGGCTCGCCCCGGCCGGGCCGGGCCACCGCCTGGTTCTCCACCGGGCTCGATCTGGTCGCCGGGGAGGCGGCGAGCCCGCTGGCGTCCTACGTCGCGCTGGTCGACACGGCCAACGGCATCGCCGTACGGCAGTCGCCCGACCGGTGGATGTTCCCGAACGTCGACCTGACCCTGCACCTGCACCGCGCCCCGCGCGGACGCTGGACCGGCCTGGACACCACCGTCGTCTTCGGCCCCACCGGGCAGGGCGTCACCAGCACGGTGCTGCACGACGTCGACGGCCCCGTCGGGCACGCCCAGCAGTCGCTCACGGTCCGTCCTCGGCCCCGGCCCCGGCCGGGACCGTGAGGACCAGGCGTCCGCGCACCTCACCGGCCTCCAGCCTGCGGTGAGCCTCCGCCGTCCGCGCCAACGGCAGCCGGTCCGCGATGCGCGGGCGCCACGGCGTGTCCCGCAGCAGCCCCACCACGCCCTCCGCCGCCTCGGCGAGGTCGGCGGTCGTGGCGTTGCTGATGGCGAAGCCCACGATGCTCGCGTCCCTGGTGTACAGCCGGCTCACGGGCAGTTCGGCGGCGCCCCGGCCGAGGCCGACCATCGCGACCAGGCGCCCGCCCAGGGCCAGCGCGTCCACGGCGTCGGCGAGCACCGCCCGCCCGGAGGTGTCCAGGTGTACGTCGTAACCGCCGGGGGCGGCGCGGCGCATCTGTCCGGCGAGGCCCGGCGAGCGGTGGTCGAGGACCTCGGCGGCGCCCAGCCCGCGCACCGCCGCCGCGTCCTCGGGCCGCGCGGTGGCGACCACGCGCGCCCCGGCCCGGGCGGCCAGGGCGACGGCGGCCCCGCCCACGTTTCCGGCGCCGCCACCGACGTACACGGCCTCCCCCGCCCTGAGCCGGCCGTGCCGGAAGAGTGCCAGCCAGGCCGACGCGGCCGGGTGCGCGGCGGCCACGAGGTGCTCCCCGTCGATGCCGGGCGGCACCGCGTAGAGCCGGTCGGCGGCGACGGTCGCGTACTGGGCGCAGGCTCCCTGTCGGCCCCCGTGGCCCAGGCTGTCGCACCACACCCGCTGCCCGGGGGTGAAGCCCGCCGCACTGGGTCCGGCCACGGCGACCTCGCCGACCAGGTCACGGCCGACGACGAAGGGGAACGGCAGCGGTGTGGGGTAGGCGCCGGACCGCACGAAGGTGTCCACAGGGTTGACGGCCACCGCCCCGACCCGCACGAGCACGTCCGTGAGTCCGACCGGCGGCACGGGGAGTTCGCCGTAACGGATGTGGCCGGGCGGACCGACGGAGTCGATGTACGCCGCCCGCATCAGGTCGGGGACAGTGCCGGTCATGGCCCCCATGCTACGAACGGGCGGATCCCGGCGCAGCCGTGGCCGGTGCGGCGCCGGCGGGTCCGCCCCGCCCGTCCGGTGCGGCCGTCGGTGCCGGTCCGGCCGACCCGGCCGACCCGGCCGACCCGGCCGACTTGGCGGGCCTGGCGGGCCTGGCGGGCCCGGCCGACGCGCGCAGTCTGCGGCCACGCCGTGTGAGGCCCCAGGGCTTGAGAACCGAGATCACCGTCATGAAGGTGTAGGCGGACAGGGAGACGACCGGTCCGAACAGCACGTCGCCCGCGTCGGGCAGCGGCCCGCCCCCGGCGACCTCCGCGACCGCCGAGTCCACCCCGGGACGCAGCGCCAGGACGGTGGCGGTCGTGGTGGCGAGGGTGAGCCAGAACTTCGTGACCACCCACCGGTGCCGGGCCAGCCCCCACGGCGTGCCCAGGGCCAGCAGCACCCCGCTCGACAGGGTGAGGAGGGCGAGGGGGAGCAGCAGCCAGTCGGCGAAGAGCTTCATGCCACGGACACCGGCCTCCATGGTCACCGCGGACCCGGTGGTGGCGGCGGTGGCTCCGAGCGCCAGCAGTCCGAGCGAGAGCCCGAGCCAGCCCGCGGAGGCGACGACATGGACGACGAGGGAGGCCCGGCGTGCGGGGCGGCTGAGTTTCACCCCACCCACGCTGCCGGGCGGCGGCCCCCATGACGTCCCACGGCGGGAGTAACCGCTCGTACCGGCCCGGGCGTACGCGCCGCGCCCGGCGATGACCCGTTCGGCGCAGTACCCGTTCCTCCGCCCTGCGGGTGGCCGCCGCGCGCCCTAGGCTGACGCGAGTCTCCAGGAATCGGCCGCTAGGAGTTCTCATGCGTCTGCCCGTCGAACTCAGGCACATCGCCCCACGACTGGCCACCGGGGCCTTCATCCTCAACTCGGGCCTGTCGAAGCGGAACGCCGATGAGCAGACCGCTGCCATGCTGCACGGAATGGCGAAGAACACCTATCCGTTCCTCGACAAGCTGCAGCCCGCGACCTTCGCCCGCCTCCTGTCCGCCGGTGAGATCGCGCTCGGTGCCGCGCTGCTGCTGCCGGTCGTGCCGACGGCCGTGGCCGGGGCCGGCCTGACCGCGTTCTCGGCGGGGCTGGTGGGCCTGTACCTGCGCACCCCCGGCATGCGCGAGGAGGGCGGGCTGCGCCCGACCCAGGAGGGTACGGCCCTGGCCAAGGACACCTGGCTGCTCGGGATCGGCGTCGGATTCGTGGTCGACGGAGTGACGCGCGGCAGCCGCTGACCGCGCGGATCCACCGAGCGCGGCGGACCCGGGACGCGGCCCCGAAGGTAACGAGAAGTTGCTCCGGCATTAACGGAGAACCGCGGAATGCGTAATGCACGGTGATGGCGATCAAAAGCCGTCGAATTACTCACTGATCACTGCCGGAACGCACGTCGCGTCACTATGCTGAAGCCGCTTCGCCGGATGGGCGGAGCGGCTGCTCACGCGTCCGGGGAGGGGCGCGGAAAGCAGTGGTCGGGGGGTGCGGAGAAATCCGGGGGATGACGTCGCCGTTCTGGAGTCTTTCGCGCTGTGCGCGATGTCGGCTTTCGTGCCGAGGACGTCCCGGAAAGGCGGGCGAAAACCCGTCGCGAGTCCCGTTCGTCGTCTCGCCGCCCCGGTTCCGTTTGACGAGAGTTGAGGAAACCCTGTGAGACGCATGACCTCCGTCCTGCTGTCCCTGACCGCCGTGCTGGCGGCCTCCGCGGTGGCCGCGCCCGCCGCCCTGGCCGCACCGGGCGCCGACCGGCCGGCCGCCGTACCCGCCGGATGGGAGGCGGTGGACGCCGCCGACCTGGCGCGGATCGGCGCGGAGCCGGACGCCCGGCGGGCCCCGCTCGCCGCCGGGGAGGATGCCTCCGCCGCGGCCGAGGAGCCCGAGCTGCTGGCCCTGCAGTCGGCCCGCAACGGCCGCTTCGTGGCCACCGAGGTGAACTACGCCGCGCCGAACACCGGTGTGCTGCGGGCGCGTTCCGCCGAGTTCGGCGGCTCCTGGGAGGGCTTCGCCTTCGAGTGGGACGAGGCCTCCGAGACCTACGCCCTGAGGTCGCTGGCGAACGACCGCTACATCGCGGTGGAGAAGAACTACACCGGCAGCGCGCAGAACGTGCTGCGCGCCCGTTCCACGAGCGTGGGCGGCTGGGAGCGGTTCGTCCTCTACTACAACGAGGGCCTGGACCGCTGGGCGCTCCAGTCCACGCTGAACGGCCTGTTCGTCACCATGGAGAACGGCTACACCGGATCGCTGCAGTACGCGCTGCGCGCCCGCTCGGCCGAGATCACCGGTTCCTGGGAGGAGTTCACCCTCTACGGCATCGGCGCCTGAGGTCTGAGGCCTGACGTCTGACGCCCTGCGGGGAGAACCGCCGGTGCCCGCCGTGGAGTGGGCACCGGCGGGTTCCCCGGAACAGAGGAGCCTCACCCGCGCGCACCGGCGCGCAGGCCCCGGTCGGCGAAGGCGATCAGCCACTCGAAGCTCTCGTCCACGTCGGCGCTCCACTGGAAGCCGCCACCCGCCTGCAGCGTGGCGAAGCCGTGGCAGAGGCTGCGGAGCATCCGCAGCGCGTGGTCCACGTCCGCCCCGTCGATGTCGTAGCCGCGCAGGACGGCCGTGAACGCGTCGAGCAGCCGCCTTCCCGCGACGGCCATCGGGTCGTCCGGGCCGGTCGGCTCCACGCCGATCGTCGCGGCGTACCGGCCGGGGTGCTCGACGACGAAGGCCCGGAAGGCGCGCGCCGCCGCCGCCAGGGCGTCGCGGCCCGCGTACCCCTGGACCGCGCGGCCGACGGCATCGGCGGCCTCGCCCAACGCCAGGGCCGCGATACGGCGGTTGAGATCCTCCTGACCGGCCACGTGCTTGTACAGGGACGGGGTGCGCACACCCAGCCGCTCGGCCAGCAGGCCCATGGTCAGACCGGTCAGGCCCACTTCGTCGGCGAGGGCGGCGCCGGCCGCGACCACGGCCGCCGGGTCCAGTCCCGCCCTAGGCACGGGTGGCCTCCGAGCCGAGGAAGGCGAGCAGGAGCGAGACCACCCGGTCGGGGAACTGGTCGTGCGGGTAGTGTCCGGCGCCCTCGATCATCTCCAGGCGTCCGAGGCCGGGCCGCAGGGCCGCCACGATCGCCGAGCCCTCGGCGTGCGGGTCGGCCCAGTCGGGGTCGAGCGTGCCCATCACGACCAGGACCGGGCAGCGGACGTCGCCGAGCCGGGCGCCGGCGTCGGTCGGGGCGCTGCGGCCCATGGCCTGCATGGCCTTCATGCGGCCCGGCTCGCGCATGAGGGCGTCGACGCGGCCGAGCCGCTCGGCCCAGTCGACCGGCTTGGGACCGGGGTAGGCCACGTCGAGGTACGAGCGCCACAGCGGCACACTGCCGAGCGCGGCGGTGCCGAGCAGCCGCAGCATGCCCTGCCGGAAGCGCCTGACGCGCAGGTCACCGAGGCGGATCGACTGCTTGCGGGTGAAGGGGGCCAGCTCGACGACCGCGGTGACCAGCGAGGGCTCCTGGGCCGCGGCGATGGTGGCGGCGCCGCCGGAGACCGAGTGTCCGACGAGCACGGCCGGGCCGCCCAGGTGGCGGATCACGGCGAGCAGGTCGCCGGCGAGGGCCGTGCGGCTCCAGGCCGGCCAGTCGACGCCGGACTCGCCGCAGCCGCGCAGGTCGACCGAGGCCACCCGGTACCCCGCCGCGACCAGGGGCGGGACCACGGCACGGTAGGCGGCGCGGCTGTCGCCCATGCCGTGCGCGAGGACGACGAGCGGGCCGGAGCCCGCGACCTCGTAGGCGATCGTGCCGCCGTCGACGGTCAGGTACTCGGTCATGAGGACCCCTCTCCCAGTTCGGCTAATATCATTAGCCATAAGCTAACGTCATTAACCAGAGCTGTCAACGGCGAAGGACGGGGGCGTCGCCGCGTTTCTCCCCCCGCCCGCTGGTAACCCGTGCGGGGCACCCCCACATGGACGAGGTGAGAACCATGCTGGTGCTGGGTCTGCTGCTCATGGCGGGCGCCGCCGCCTTCACGGGGTTGCTGATCGCGGACAACCTCTCCGGCGGTCCTGACTACACGGTCAGCCTGCTCGGGAGCGAGCCGTTCACGATCAGCACGCTCGGGGCGTTCCTCGCCGGTATCGCCCTGACCCTGATCTTCGGTCTGGGCATGTGGATGCTGCTGGCCGGAACCGTGCTGGCGCGCCACCGCGGCAAGAAGCGCCGCAGGGACCGGGAGATCGCCAGGCGGGCCACCGCGGAGCGCGACGAGCTGTCCGCTCACTCGGGGGGTGAGGGCAGCCGCACCGCGGACGGGGCGGAGGGCCGGCGCCCCACGGGCACCCACCGGCCGCAGTGGCTCCGGCCGCACACTCACTGACGACCCACACAGCCACTGACGGCCCGCACACAGCCACCGAAACGGCCGACGGTCCGTCCGCCTGGGTAGGCTGAACGCCGCACGTGAACGGCACGTGATCGGCGGAGCCCATCGGCAGGAGGCGGGACGTGGCCGGGACGACGGCGACGACGGTGGCCGAGGTGATGGCCGAGTTGGCGGGACTCGAGGACGCGAAGGCGCGGGCCGTGAACGAGCGCCACGGCGACGACCACGGAGTGAACCTGGGCAAGTTGCGCGCGCTCGCGAAGCGGCTCGGGACGCGGCAGGAACTCGCGTACGGACTCTGGGAGACGCAGGACACCGCGGCGAGGCTGCTGGCGCTCCTCATCTGCCGCCCGAAGGCTTTCACACGGGACGAACTGGACGCCATGGTGCGCGAGGGACGCCCGCCCAAGGTGCACGACTGGCTCGTGAACTACGTGGTGAAGAAGAGCCCGCACGCCGACGAGCTGCGCCTGGCCTGGATGGAAGATCCCGACCCGGTGGTCGCCGGTGCCGGCTGGGCCCTGACCACCGAACGCGTGGCGAAGAAGCCCGAGGGCCTCGACCTCGCGGGGCTGCTCGACGTCATCGAGGCCGAGATGAAGGACGCCCCGGCCCGCCTCCAGTGGGCGATGAACCACTGCCTGGCCCGGATCGGCATCGACCACGCCGAGCACCGGGCCCGTGCGATCGGCATCGGCGAGCGCCTGGAAGTGCTCAAGGACTACCCGACCTCCCCGGGCTGCACGTCACCGTTCGCGCCCGCCTGGATCGCCGAGATGGTGCGCCGCGAGGCCGGGTGAGTCCCTCGCCGGCCACGAGCAGGCGGTCGCCCTGTCCCGGCGGATCGAGCGGGCCCTGGACGCCTGGCGGATGGCACAGCGCGACGCCCGTCGGCCGTCCTCGCGGATCAGCGCACCCTTCCGCGCGGCTTCAGCGGCACCGCGGGCAGCGAAGGAGCGGGCAGCGGGGCCCCGTCGTAGCCCTTGACCTCCCCGAACCGCGTGCCCTCCATCCAGTCCCGGCGCGCCTGTTCGATCTCCTCCTGGGAGCGTCCGATCCAGTTCCAGAACATGATCAGCTCCTCGTCGAAGGGCTCGCCGCCCAGGAGCATCAGGCCCGCGTCCGTGTCGGCGCGCAGGGGCAGTTCGTCGCGGCCGCAGCCGAGGTAGAGCATCGAGCCCGGCACCAGGGGCACGCCGTCGACGTGGGCCTCGCCGGTCATGGACAGGACGGCGTACTCGAAGTCCCGTTCCAGCGGCAGGCGTACGTCCGTGCCGCCGGCCAGGGTCAGGTCGACGCCGACGAGGGGTGTGTACGTCGTTCCCGGCGAGGTGGTGCCGTCGAGGGTGCCCAGGAGCAGGGTGGCCGTGAGGCCGGGGGCGGTGACCCGCGGCAGCTCGGCGTGGAACTCGAAGCGCGGGTCCGTGTGGCGGTCGGAGTCCGGGAGGGCGACCCACAGTTGGGCGCCGTGCAGGAGGCGGGCGTGGGAGCGCGGGCTCTCCTCGGAATGGCTGATCGCGCGGCCCGAGGTCATCAGGCCCAGCTGGCGCGGCCGGATCGTCTGGAGGCTGCCGGTGGAGTCGCGGTGCAGCACCTCGCCCTCGTGCAGCCAGCTGACGGTCTGCAGGCCCATGTGCGGGTGCGGCGGCACCTGCATGCCGGGCTCGTCGGCGATGTCGTCGGGACCGTAGTGGTCGACGAAGCACCAGGCGCCGACCATGCGGCGGCCCAGGTTGGGCAGCAGGCGGCGGACCTCGGTGGACTCGCCGAGCTTGACGTGGCGGGGACTGAGGAGTTCCCGCACGGGCTCCGCCACCACGAAGCCGCGGCCGCCGCACAGGCTGGGAACGGCCTCGCGATCAAGATTGCTCATGCCGCCCAACCTAGCCCCGCACGGCCCTGCCCGTCAGACCCTCCCCCGGCCGTCACCCTCACGGACAGCGGCGCGGCACCCCCGCCAGGTCGTGGAATGTTCAACCATCCCGCGTGGTTGCACACGCCGAAGGAGGTCACGAGTGGACACGAAGTACTACGACCACGGAACGCCGACGGAGCGCTGGGAGCGCGCGCGGATGTTCTTCGACGCCAAGGACTACGCCGCCGCCGCGCGCGTCCTGAGCGGGCTGGTCGGGGAGGTGCCCGAGCAGACCGGCCCCCGGCTGCTGCTGGCCCGCGCCTACTACCACTCGGCCCAGCTGCGGCGCGCGGAGGCCGAACTGCGGGTCGTCGTGGAGCGCGACCCCGTCGAGCACTACGCCCGGCTGATGCTGGGGCGCACCCTCGAACGGCAGGGACGGCAGGAGGAGGCCGACGCCCAGTTGCGGATCGCCGCCGCGCTGGCGGGGGACTTCGCCGGGAACTGAGCGACGGCGTCACCGCGGGCGGTGGGTACGGCAGCGTACCCACCGCCCGCCTCGCTTCCGCGCGTCAACGCTTCGCGGTCGCGCCGCCCCCGCCGTACGTCCGCCGTCCCCGGCGGTGGGCGATCTCGCCGAGTACGACGTCGACCGCGACGAACGCGACCAGCGGTATGCCGAGCAGCGGCACGAAGTAGCCGAGCACGGCGACCGCCGCCAGCAGCGGTACGAGGAGCGGCGGCGGCACCTGCTGCCACGCGCCGCGCGGGACCGGACGCCCGAAGGCCGAACCCCGGCCGCGCTGCCACCACATGCGGTAGCCCCAGACGATGAGCAGGATCAGGGAGGCGGCCAGCAGCATCAGGGCGATCTGGTTGGGCAGGCCGAACAGGCTGCCCGTGTGGAGGTCGATGCCCCAGCGGCTGAGCTTGGCGAGCACCGGGTAGTCGTCGAAGCGGAGCACGTCGGTGACCTCGCCCGTCGCCGGGTCCACGGCGGCCGCGTCCTGCTTCTCGGGCCAGCTGCGCTGCACCTGCTTGACGACGTAGGCGGACGACGCGTCGGCGGGCGGGACGATCTCCACGGGGTCGCCCAGGCCCTCGGCGCGCGCGGCGGCGAGGATCCTGTCCAGGCCGACCCCGTGCGCGGCGTCCCCGCCCGCACCCGACGCGGCGCCGTGGCCCCCGTGCTCGCCGCCGCCGGCCGACGCCGTCACGGACGGGGTGGTCTGGCCGAGCTGGACGCGCAGTTCCTCGATGTTGGCGCCTGCGTACGTCGACCAGGTCAGGCCGGTCGCCGAGAGGAAGACGAACCCGGCCGCGGCCCAGGCGCCGACCGTGCCGTGCAGGCCCAGGGTGCGGCGCCGTCCGCCGGTGCCGCGCAGCTTGCGCCGGGCCCGGCGGCGGGAGAACCACAGCACCAGGCCGCCGCCCGCGATCACCCACAGCCAGCTGGCGGCGAACTCGCTGTACAGACGGCCCGGTTCTCCCAGGTGCAGGTCCCGGTGGAACTCGTCGATCCAGGTGCGCAGGGGCAGGGCCCCGGTCGAGCCGTACTGTTCGAGGGCGCCGCGCACCTGCGCGGTGTAGGGGTCGACGAAGACCGCGAGCGTGTGGTCCGCGTCGACGCCCTCGACGCCGGACAGCATCACCCTCGTGGTGGCGTCGTCCTCGGGCGAGGGGCGTACGGCCGAGACGGTGCCCTCGGGGTGGGCCCGGCGGGCGGCGGCGACCTGCTCGGAGACCGGCAGCTTGCTCTCGCCCACCTCGGGGACGGTCAGTTCGTGGGCGTAGACCAGCTTCTCGGCCTGGAACGAGGCGGCGTAGAGGAAGCCGGTGGCCGCCGCGACCAGCAGGAACGGGGCCACGAACAGACCGGCGTAGAAGTGCAGGCGCAGGACGAGCGGGCGCAGGGGGGACCATCTGCCGGGCCGGGGTGGCGGCGTGGCCGCTTCTGGGGCCTCTTCCGTCGGGGTCGGGGAGGTCGTGGTCATCGGGGGTGCTCCCGGGGGCGTCGTGGGGACGGGGTGGTCCCAGAGGTCGCAGCGGGTGCGCGCCGGGTTCCGGGGCGCTGCCGTGGCGTGCGTCACACCGTTGGTGGGGGGCGGTGCTGCGTGCCGTGTCATCCTGGCGGGATGGGAACTCCGAGTGACCGCAAGCCGCTTGCCGAGCGGGTCGAGGAACTGCTCGCGGCGGACGGGCCGTTGCCGATCGTCGAGGCCGGTGATCCGGTGCTGCGTCGGGTGGCCGAGCCCTTCGAGGGGCAGTTGGAGCCCTCGTTGCTGACGCGGTTCGTCGAGGCGCTGCGCCTCACCATGCGTGCGGCGCCGGGTGTCGGCCTGGCCGCGCCGCAGGTGGGGGTGGGGCTCAGGATCGCGGTGATCGAGGACCCGGCGCCGGTGCCGGACGAGGTGCGGGTGGCGCGGGGGCGGGTTCCCCAGCCGTTCCGGGTGCTGGTCAATCCGTCGTACGAGCCGGTCGGGGGCGCGCGGGCCGCGTTCTACGAGGGGTGTCTGAGCGTGCCGGGATGGCAGGCGGTGGTGGCGCGGCACGCCGAGGTGCGGTTGCTGGCGCGGGACGAGCACGGGCGGGCGGTGGACGAGGTGTTCACGGGGTGGCCGGCGCGGATCGTGCAGCACGAGACGGATCATCTCGACGGTGTGCTGTATCTGGACCGGGCTCAGACGCGGTCGCTGGCGTCGAGTCGGGCGATGGCGGAGCGGTGGGGGCAGGTGACGCCGGAGCGGGCGGCTGGGGAGCTGGGGTTCGAGCTGCCGGGGTCGGCGGGCTGAGCTTGGCGGGGTGCGGGGCGTTGGCGCGGGCGGGGGTGGGGGTGGGTGACGCGGCCCGGCGTGGCGGGGTGCGGGGCGGAGGCGCGGGCGGGGGGCGTGACGCGGCCCGGCGTCGCGGGGTGCGGGGCGTTGGCGCGGGCGGGGGTGGGTGACGCGGCCCGGCGTCGCGGGGTGCCGCTGCGCCCACCCGTGCCGCCCCAGCGGCACGACTGCCCGCAGCTACCGGGGGGGGCAGTCGGCGGCCTGCGGCTGGGGCGGGTGGGGTGGCTGCTGGTTGGGGTCAGTTGTCGCGGTAGGCCTCCAGGAGTCTCAGCCAGACCTCGCTGATCGTCGGGTAGGACGGGACCGCGTGCCACAGGCGGCTGACGGGGACCTGGGCGGCGACGGCGACGGTCGCGGAGTGGATCAGTTCGCCGACGCCGGGGCCGACGAAGGTGACGCCGCGGACGATCTCGTCCTCCAGGTCGACCACCATGCGGGCGCGCCCCTTGTATCCGTCGCCGTACAGGCTCGCGCCGGCCACCGTCGCGAGGTCGACGTCCACGGCGCGGACGCGGTGCCCGGCCTGCTCGGCCTCGGCGAGGGTGAGGCCGACGGACGCCGCCTCGGGGTCGGTGAACACCACCTGGGGGACGGCGTCGTGGTCGGCGGTCGCGGCGTGCGCGCCCCACGGGTCGGACTCCAGGATCGGCACCCCGGACGCGCGGGCGGCGATGGCCGCGCCCGCGACGCGCGCCTGGTACTTGCCCTGGTGGGTGAGGAGCGCGCGGTGGTTGACGTCGCCGACGGCGTAGAGCCAGTCGTGGCCCTCCACGCGGAGGCTGTCGTCGACGGTGAGCCAGGAGCCGGGTTCCAGCCCGACGGTCTCCAGGCCGAGGTCGCCGGTGCGGGGGAAGCGGCCGGTGGCGAAGAGGATCTCGTCGGCCTCCAGGCGGTCACCGGTGTCGGTGACGGCGACGACGGTGCCGTCCTCGCGGGTGACGGACTCGACGGAGGTCCCGGTGCGGATGTCGACGCCGGCCTCGGTGAGGGCCTCGGCGACCAGTTCGCCGGCGAACGGCTCCATGCGGGCGAGCAGGCCCTCGGTGCCGCGCACCAGCAACGTCACCCGGGAGCCGAGGGCCTGCCAGGCCGTGGCCATCTCGACGGCGACGACCCCGCCGCCGACCACGATGAGCCTGCCGGGGGCGCTCTCGGCGCTGGTGGCCTCCCTGCTGGTCCAGGGACGCACCTCGGCGAGGCCGGGCAGGCCGGGCAGCGCGGCGCCGCTGCCGGTGCAGACGGCGACGGCGTGCCGGGCGGTCAGCGTCCGGCGGGTGCCGTCGGGCGCGGTCACCTCCACCGTGCGCGGCCCGGCGAGCCGCCCCTGACCGCGGTACAGATCGGCCCCGATGCCCTCCAGCCACTGGACCTGGCCGTCGTCCTTCCAGTGGGAGGTGAACCCGTCGCGGCGGGCGAGGACCGCGGCGGTGTCGAGGGGTTCGCGCGCCGAGCGGTCGAGTCCGGGCAGGCGGCGGGCGTCCGCGCGGGCGAGGACGGGGCGCAGCAGGGCCTTGCTGGGCATGCAGGCCCAGTAGGAGCATTCGCCGCCGACCAGTTCGCTCTCCACGATCGCGGTGGACAGTCCGGCCGCGCGGGTGCGGTCGGCGACGTTCTCCCCGACGGGGCCCGCGCCGATCACGACGACGTCGTAAGCGATGGAATCCGATTGCGTCATGGGGCCAGTCTGGTGGGTGGTGTGCGGCGTGGCCACATGGGTACGTGCGCGGAATACCCACCAGGTCGGCGGTGTTGTGCCGACGGCCAACGCCCCCGGACCCAGGAAGAGGGATCACGCCATGACCAGCACCGTGGAACTCACCAAGGAGAACTTCGACCAGACGGTCACGGACAACGAGTTCGTCCTGATCGACTTCTGGGCGGCCTGGTGCGGTCCGTGCCGTCAGTTCGCCCCGGTCTACGAGAAGGCGGCCGAGGCCAACCCCGACCTGGTGTTCGGCAAGGTGGACACCGAGGCCCAGCCGGAGCTGGCGCAGGCCTTCGGCATCCAGTCGATCCCGACGCTGATGATCGTGCGGGACCAGGTGGCGGTGTTCGCGCAGCCGGGCGCGCTGCCCGAGGATGCGCTGACGGACGTCATCGGCCAGGCGCGGAAGCTGGACATGGACGAGGTCCGCAAGGCGGTCGCCGAGCAGCAGGCGCAGGCCGGGGGCCAGTCCGGGCAGGCCGGGCAGGACGCTCAGTAGTCAGGCCGGTCGGGACGGCCGGTGGGCAGCGCGCGCGGCCGGCCGGTCAGCTCGACTCCCGGTGCACCACCGCGGTGCCCAGCACCTCGTGCCGCTCGGGTGCGGCGCCGGGGTCCTGGACCGCGCGGTCGACGAGCGCGGCCAGGTCGCGGCCGGAGGGCAGTTCCAGGCGGACCGTGCTCAGGCGGGGCCTGAGCAGGCGGCCCAGCATCAGGTCGTCGGCGCCGATGACGGCCGCGTCGCCGGGGATCTCCAGGCCCTCGTCCTGGAAGGCACGCATCAGCAGCATCGCGTACTCGTCGTTGTACGCGAAGACCGCGTCGAGGCCGAGCGAGCGCCAGCGGGCGGCCAGCCGGGCGGCGTCCCGCTCCTCGTAGGCGAGGGGCAGTGCGGTGACGGTGGCGTCGGTGCCGCGCACGGCGCGGCGGGCGCCGTCGAGGCGCGGTGCCGAGAAGATCTCCAGGCCGTCCTCCGCCGGGACGACGACGCCGATCCGGCGCCGTCCGCGGTCGTGGAGGTGGCGGGCCGCGGCGTGGCCGACGGTCTCGTGGTCCATGATCAGGGCGTGGGCCCCCTCGACGGCCTCGGGGCCGAGGGTGAGGACCGCCCGGGCACCCGCACGCTTGAGGACCTCGACGCCCGCCGGACCCGGTCCGGGGCCGGGTACGAGGACGGCGACCGGACGGAGTTCGGCCCAGGCGCGGGCCGCGTCGTCGCCGTGCAGGCCGACGCTTCCGTACTGCACGACCGTGTAGTCGAGGCGGCCCAGGGCCCACTGCAGTTCGCTGAGGAAGCCGCTGTAGAGCGGGCCGGCGGGGAAGGACGGCGCGGGCATCAGGACCGTGCGGCTGTGCCCGGCGCGCAGGGAGCGGGCGGCGGCGTGCGGGACGTATCCCAGCTCCCTGGCGGCCTCGTGGACGCGGCGGCGGGTGGGTTCGCTGATCCGGACGGCGCCGCTGTTGTTGAGGACGTAGGAGACGGTCGCGCGCGAGACGCCGGCCAGGCGGGCCACATCGGCGCTCGTGGGAACGGAGCGCGGTGCGAGGGACTCGGGGGCGGGCGGTTTCGGTATCTGCACCATGACGTACGGCATCTTGGCAGAGGGCCGGTCCGGGGCGGCGGGCGGGGCGAGGGCCGTACGGACCACACGACCGCCCGGACCGGATGCGCCGGACGGCCCGGGCGGACCGGCGTCAGGGCGCGGCGGTCCCCGGCTCGGCCGGGGTCTCGGTGCGGGTCACCCGGGCGACCAGGTCCATCCAGCCCGCCCGCAGCCGCTCCGGCGGCACCCCGCACTGCTCGGTGAGGTGGTGGACCAGGGCGGCGTCGAGGTAGGCCATGAGGGTGTGCGAGAGCAGTTCGCTGTCCGCGTCCGGGGCCGCCTGCCGCAGCAGCAGGGCGACGTGGCCCCGCAGGAAGCGGCGCGGTGCGGACGTGTAGCGGCGCTCCGCGCTGGGTTCGGCGGCCAGTTGCAGTTCCAGTTCGTCGATGGAGCGGCGCAGCATCGCGCAGCCGAAGGCGCGCAGCCGCTCGACGGGCGGCGCTCCGGGCCCCAGGGGCGGCGGGCCGCCGAGGAGGGCGGCCTGGAACTTCTTCTCGGAGTGGTCGAGCAGGGCCATGAGCAGGCCGGTGCGGTCACCGAAGCGGCGGAAGACCGTGCCCTTGCCCACCGAGGCCGCCGCGGCCACCGCCTCCATGGTGACGCCGGCCGCGCCGTGCTCGGCGACCAGCCGTGCGGCGGCCTCCAGCAGCCGGGCCCGGTTGCGGGCGGCGTCGGCGCGCAGGCAGGGCTCGTCCTCCTCGGTCCCCGTGCCGAGCTGCAGCAGTTCGGGCGGGCCGGCGGTCTCCTCGGGGTTCGGGAAGGGCGGCAGGGCGGCGGACATGAAGCCAGCGTAAAGCATCGGGAAGAGAACTGGACCGCGGTCCGTTTAGGATGTTAGAAATTAAACGGACCCCGGTCCGGATCGTTACGGCAGTGTTTCAGCAGCGTCTGCCCCCGCAGCGTCTGCTCCGTCAGTGGGAGTACTCATGTCTGTCCGCATCCTTGCCCTCGTCGGCAGCCTTCGCGCCGGTTCGCACAACCGTCAGCTCGCCGAGGCGGCCGCCAGGTTCGCGCCGGAGGGCGCCGAGGTGGAGATCTTCGAAGGGCTGGCCGACATCCCCTTCTACAACGAGGACGTCGACGTCGAGGGCAGCGTCCCGGCCGCCGCCGCGAAGCTGCGCGAGGCCGCCCGGGCCGCCGACGCCTTCCTGTACTTCTCGCCCGAGTACAACGGCACCATCCCGGCCGTCCTGAAGAACGCCATCGACTGGCTGTCCCGTCCGTACGGCGCGGGCGCCCTCGCCGGCAAGCCCGCCGCCGTCGTCGGCACCGCGTTCGGCCAGTACGGCGGCGTGTGGGCGCAGGACGACACCCGCAAGGCCGTGGGCATCGCCGGCGGCAAGGTGATCGAGGACCTCAAGCTGTCCATCCCGGGTTCCGTGACCCGTTTCGCCGAGACCCACCCGGCCGACGACGCCGAGGTCGCCGCCCAGCTGACCGAGGTCGTCGCCCGGCTGCACGGTCACGCCGACGAGGCCGTCGCCGCCTGACCCCCGCACCGCACGCCCCACGGGACCGCAGCCGCACAAGGCTCCGGTCCCGTGGGCGTGTCAGGCCACCGCCCGGGCGGCCAGGCCGTGCAGTTCCTCCAGCGCCGCCGCGACCGCCGGACGCCGGTGGCCGCCGCTGCGGGTGCACGTCAGCAGTCTGCGGTGCGGCCGGCCGGCGCAGGGCACCCGCACGATCGGCAGGTCGGGGGTCAGCCGGGCCAGCCTCGGTATCAGCGCGACGCCGAGGCCGTGGGCGACCAGGTGGGCGGTGACGTTCCACTCCCGCGCGAGATGGACCACGTCGGGGGTGAACCCGGCGGCGCCGCACGCCGACATCACGTGCGTGCGGCAGGGGCTGTCCGCCATGGGGGTGATCCAGGGCTCGTGCGCGGCCTCGGCGAGGTCGGCACCGTCCCGTCCGGCCAGCGGGTGGCCCTCGGGGACGACCAGGTCGAAGGGGTCGTCCAGGAGCGGCCGCTGGTCGAAACGCGTGTCCGCGGCCGGCGGGTTGGCCGGGGTCGCCTCCACCACCGCGAGGTCCGCCTCCCCCTCGAAGAGCAGGTCGAAGCTCTCCACCACCTCGACCTCCCGGATCCGGACCGACAGCCGCGGATGGCGCTCACGCAGCCGCGCGGCCATCGGGGCCAGCAGCACCGCCACGGCCACCGGGAGCCCCGCCACCCGCAGCGGCCCCGCGGGCATGCCCTCCCCCGCCCGCAGATCCAGCTCGGCCTCGTCCCAGCGGGCCTGGATGACGTCGGCGTGCGCGAGCAGGCTCTCGGCGGCCGGGGTGAGCCGGACACCCCTGCCCTGCGGCTCCAGCAGATCGACGCCCAGGTCGCGGGCGAGCTGCCGGATCTGCTGGGAGGCCGCGGACGGGGTGAAGTGCAGGGCCCGGGCCGCCGCGGTGACCGTGCCGTAGTGGGAGACGGCCCTGAGGACGTGCAGCCTGCGCAGGTCAATCATGAAGTTCACGCTTCACGGTGGAGTCCGTAAAGTCAACCTGGACGTGAACGGATCCGGGACCGCACCCTGGAAGTACCGCGGTGCTCGCTACACGTGCCGGACACCACCCGTCCCACGTGACGTCCGACGTACGAGGAGTCGCCATGCCCAGCTCGACCGGTCTCGTGTGCCCGCACTGCGGGTGGCCCGACGGTGCCGAGCCCTTCCAGGTGCTGTCCGGACACCCCACCGCGGCGGGCGGCACCCTGTGGACCCGGTGCGCCTGCGGTTCGCTCCAGGCCCGCGTCGTCGACGCGCACGGCACCCGCGTCGTCTCGCGCGGCAGGCCCACGCCGGCCTGCCAGGGCGGCGGCCCCGACGCGGCGAGGTAGCCGTCGGCGGGCCCGTCGGGCGACCCTGAGACCTCCGAGGTTCACGCCGCCGCCGTCACCCCGTTGACTGGTCACGCCAACGAAGAAGCGCGACCTCACGGGAGTACGCATGCGCCGCACGAAGAGCCTCGTCACCGCGGGCCTGGCCGCCGCCGTCTCTGCCCTGGCCCTCACGACCGCCGGCCTCGCCGTCCCCGCGCAGGCCGCCCAGGCCGCCCCGTCCGCGGCGGCGGCCGGCGTGGACTGCGACGGCTGGGTGCACAACAACAATCCGGACCACGGCATCGCCGGATGCAGCAACAACACCGACCGGACCGTCACCTTCCGCGCCGAGGTGGTCTGCGGCTGGGCGCCCGACGTCTCGGGACAGTGGGTGACGCTCGCGCCCGGGCAGTACGGCGAGTCCTCGGGCGTCTGCGCGATCTACAGCTCGGGCGTCGGCAGCGTGGGCTGGACCATCCAGTAGCCCCCGCTCACCCCTCCCGCTCCCGCTCCTCCTCCTGTTCCTGCTCCTGCTCCTGCTTCCTCGCGGCCACCAGGCTCGTGACCGTGGTGACCGCGAGGACCAGCACGATGAAGCCCAGCGAGAAGGGGATGCCGATCTCGGGCACGTGGACCCCGGACTCGTGCAGGGCGTGCAGGATCAGTTTCACGCCGATGAAGCCCAGGATGACCGACAGGCCGTACGAGAGGTGGACCAGCCTCTTCAGCAGGCCGCCGATGAGGAAGTACAGCTGGCGCAGGCCCATCAGGGCGAACGCGTTGGCCGTGAACACGATGTACGGGTCCTGGGTCAGACCGTAGATCGCGGGGATGGAGTCCAGGGCGAACAGCACGTCGGTGGAGCCGATCGCGAGCATCACGACCAGCATCGGCGTCATCACCCGCTTGCCGTTCTCCTCGATCCACAGCTTGGTGCCGTGGTAGCGGTCGGCGACGCCGAAGCGGTGCTCGATCGTCTTCAGCAGCTTGTTCTCCTCGTACTCCTCGTCATGCCCGCCCTTGCGGGCGTCCTGGATGAGCTTCCAGGCGGTGTAGATGAGGAAGGCGCCGAAGATGTAGAAGACCCAGGAGAAGGCCGAGATGATCGCCGCGCCGGCCGCGATGAAGGCCGCGCGTAGCACCAGGGCCACCAGGACGCCGACCATCAGCACGCGCTGCTGGTACTGCGAGGGCACCGCGAACTTCGACATGATCAGGACGAAGACGAAGAGGTTGTCCACGCTGAGGGACTTCTCGGTGATGTAACCGGCGAAGAACTCGCCCGCCGGCCCGCCGCCGGCGACCACCAGCAGCCCCACGCCGAACAGACAGGCCAGGATCACCCAGACGGCCGTCCAGATCCCGGCCTCCCTGATCGAGACGTCGTGCGGCTTGCGGCCGATGAAGAAGTCGGCGGCGACGAGGACGCACAGGCCCGCGACGGTCAGCAGCCAGGTCGTGAGGGAAACTTCCACCGGTGCTCCTGATGCGCAGGGGGACGGAAACGCGCGAGGGGTTCTCGGACAGGGTGTTTCCCAGGGGCGGCGCAGGCAACCCGGCAGCGTGCGCGGTCCGCGCACCGAGGCCGGCGGGCCGGCCGACCCCGACGACGGGAGCTCCCGGATGAACACTGCCCCCTCGTGTCCGCCCCCCACCCGGCCGGGCCCGCGCATCGGCGTACTCGGTTCGTACGGCGGCTTCAACATCGGTGACGAGGCGATCCTGACCTGCGTCCTGAGCTGTCTGCGCGCCCAGCGGCCCGACGCGCACCTCGTCGTCCTGAGCCGGAACGCGGAGCACACTCGCGCCCACCACCCCGACGCCGACGAGGTGGTGCCCTGGGAGGGGGTCAGCCGCAACCACGTGCTGGACGTGCTGCCCGGCCTCGACCTCCTGGTGCTGGGCGGCGGCGGCATCCTCTACGACGGCGAGGCGCGCCGCTACCTGCGGGTGGTCCGCGCGGCGCAGACCCGCTCCGTGCCCACCTTCGCCTACGCCGTGGGCGCGGGGCCCTTGACGGAGGCCGAGGACCGGGAAGCGGTGCGCACCGTCCTGGCGGAGATGCACGACGTCGTGGTGCGGGACGAGGAGTCCCGGCTGGTGCTGGAGGAGGTCGGGCTGGAACGGGAGGTCGCGGTCACCGCCGACCCGGCCCTGCTGCTGGGCCCCGAACCGTTCACCGAGGCCATGATGCGCGACGAGGGCATTCCCTCCGGCGCCCGCCTGGTGGGGATGTCGGTGCGGGAACCGGGCCGGGCCGCCGAGAAGCTGGACGAGGGCGACTACCACGCGCTGCTCGCCGACGTCGCGGACTTCCTGGTGCGGCGGCTGGACGCGCACGTGGTGTTCCTGCCGATGGAGCGGCACGACGTACGGCACGCGCACGCGGTGCTGTCCCACATGACCGCGCCGGACCAGGGCCGCATCCTGCACGGCGACTACAGCCCGGGGCAGGTCCTCGGCTTCATGCGCCATCTGGACCTCGCCGTCGGCATGCGGCTGCACTTCGTGATCTTCGCGGCGCTGACCGGCGTACCGGTGCTGCCCCTGCCCTACTCCGGCAAGGTCTTCGACTTCGCGCGCCGGCTGGGCGCCCCGGCCCTGGTGGGCGTGGCCCGCGAGCAGGCCGGGCTGCTGCTGGCGGAGGTGGACCGGCTGTGGGACGAGTACCCGCGGCGCCGGGAGGACCTGCGGGCCCGGATGCGGGAACTGTCCGCCGCCGCCCGGGAGACCTGCGTGCGCTGCGGATGCCTCCTCGACGAGCTGGGCCGGACCGGTGAGGGGCCGCGGGTCCGCGCGGCGGGCGACGAGCCGTACGCCGCCGAGCCGCGCCCGCTGCACGCCTGAGCGCCGCGCAGAGCCAGACCTCCGAGGAGAGCGATGCCGATCCTGGAAGAGCCCCGCGAGCCCCGCACGGTGACCCTGCCCCCGCGGCCCGCCCGGCACGGGGGCCGGTGCGACGTCCTGGTGGTGGGCGGCGGCCCCGCCGGGTTCGCCGCCGCGGTCGGCGCGGCCGACGCCGGGGCCGACGTCGTCCTGGTCGAGCGGTACGGGTTCCTCGGCGGCAACGCGACCGTGGCGCTGGTGATGCCGCTGATGTCGTTCCACAACGAGCACAAGCAGGCCGCGTTCACCGAGTCCGGGGACACCTCACGGCTGCTGCCCACCGACCACGGCGAGGGCGAACCGGTGGTCGCGGGCGTGCTGTGGCAGCTGCTCGACCGGCTCATGGGGCGCGGCGGCTGCCTGCCGCCCTCCCCGAGAACCGGGTACACGGTCCCCTTCGACCCGGAGCTGTTCAAACTCGCGCTGCTGGAGATGATGGACGAGTCGGGCGTGCGGATGCTGTTCCACTCCTTCGCCTCCGGCGCGCTGCCCCTGGACGACGGCTCGGGCTGGCGGGTGGTGTTCGAGACCAAGTCGGGGCCGGTGGTGATCGACGCCGGCGTGGTCGTGGACGGCACGGGCGACGGCGACGTGGCGACCGCCTGCGGGGCGCCGTACGAGGTGGGCCGGCCCGAGGACGGGCTGGTGCAGCCCATGACGCTGATGTTCCGCGTCGCGGACTTCGCCCGGCCGGACTTCGCCGACTACGTGCGGGCCCATCCGGACCAGTGGCGCGGCGTGCACGGCCTGTGGGACCTGATCGAGGAGGCCAGGGCGGCGGGCGAGCTGCGGCTGCCGCGCGAGGACATCCTGTTCTTCGCGACCCCGCACCCGCGCGAGGTCGCCGTCAACAGCACCCGCGTCAACCGGGTGCTGGGCACCAGCGTGTGGGACCTGACCCGCGCCGAGTACACGGCCCGCCGCCAGCTCTCCCAGATCGACCGCTTCCTGCGCACCCGCGTGCCCGGCTTCGAGGAGTCGTACGTCGTGCAGAGCGGCACGCACATCGGTGTGCGGGAGAGCCGGCGCGTCCTCGGCGACTACCAGCTGACCGGTCACGACATCCTGGCGGCCCGCACCTTCCCGGACGTCGTCGCGCACGGCGCCTACCCGGTCGACATCCACAACCCGCGCGGCTCCGGCACCACCCTGAAGCGGGTGCCGCGGGGCAGTTTCTACGACATCCCGCTGCGCTGCCTGGTGCCGCGGGGCACCGAGCGGCTGCTGGTGGCGGGGCGCTGCATCTCGGGGACGCACGTGGCGCACTCGTCGTACCGGGTCATGCCCATCGCCATGGCGACCGGCCAGGCGGCCGGGGTGTGCGCCGCGCTGACCGTCCGGCACGGGGGCGGGCCGCGCGGTCTGCCCTACCGGATGGTCCAGCACGAGCTGCTGCGGCAGGGGGCACGGCTGCGCACGTAGGGCCCCGGCCCGTCAGCCCGCCCAGTCCAGGAGGCGGTCCCGGGTCTCGGGGGCGCGGAGGTGGTCCAGGGAGGCCTTCTCCAGCTGGCGGACCCGTTCCCGGGTCAGGCCGACGTGCTGGGCCACCTCGTGCAGGGTGCGGGGGCGGCCGTCGTGCAGGCCGTAGCGCAGGCTGAGGATCATCGCCTCGCGGGGCGCGAGCGTGCCGACGGCCTCCCGCAGTTCCGCCGCGAGCGCCTGGAACTCGGCGACCTCGGGGGCCCGGAGCACCTCGGTGTCGGGGATGAGGTCGCCGACGACGGTCTCGCCGGTCTCGTCCACCGGGGTGTCCAGGCTGACCGCGTCCCGGCCGACGCGGCGCAGCCAGACGACCTTGTCCCCGTCGATGCCGCTTTCGGCGGCCACCTCCTCGGCGGTCGGCTCGCGGTCCAGGCTCCCGCGCAGCCCGCGCTCGACCTTGGCGAGCTTGTGCAGCTGCTCAACGACGTGCACGGGCAGCCGTACCGTGCGCGCGTGGGTCGCCAGGCCCCGCTCGATGGCCTGCCGGATCCACCAGGTGGCGTACGTCGAGAACTTGAAGCCCTTGGTGTGGTCGAACTTCTCCACGGCGCGGATCAGGCCGAGGTTGCCCTCCTGGATGACGTCCAGCAGGGGCAGCCCGCGGTGGGCGTGCCGTTTGGCCATCGAGACCACGAGCCGCAGGTTGGCCCGCACCATGTGGTCCTTGGCCGCCTGGCCGTCGCGGACGGCCTCCTCGAGCGCGCGGCGCCGCCCCGGCGTCGGTGCGGGCTCGCCGGTGTCGGCGGCCTCCAGTTCCGCCAGGGCCAGGACGCCGGCCTCGATGCGCCGGGCCAGGCGCACCTCGTCCTCGGCGGTCAGCAGCGGGGTCGCGCCGATCTGGGACAGGTACTGGCCGAGCAGGTCGGGTTCCTCGTCGGGTTCCGGGATCCGGCTACGCAGGCGGGCGGTGCGGGCGGGGGCGCGGCGGTCCTCCCCGGTGCCCGCCGCCGGTGTCCGTGCCAGGGGAGCCATGTCGCTTCCTCCGTCCCCCTCGTCGGTTCCGGGGTCGGTGCGGGACCGCCGGGCAGTGGGCCGGGAGCCCCGAACGACCCTGCGGGTACCCGGCACGGTCCCAGACAACCCCGGGTCGGCGTTCCGTCCCGGGGCACCTCGCCGGACCTTCAGGAGCCGAGGGTCCGGCGGATCGCGGCGAGCCAGTCGTCGACGGGCCCGAAGGTGAGCAGGCCGCTGCCCGCGCCCGCGAGTTCACCGGACGCGGGCAGCAGCCGTGCGTACGTCCGCTCCAGCGCCGTGCGGTCGCCGAGGGCGAGGGCGAGGGCGGCCTCGGCGCAGCACAGGGCCTCGTACAGGAGGTCGGGCGGTGGTTCGGGCAGGGCCGCGAGCGCCGTGCGGGCCTCGGTGTCCCGGCCGGCGGCAAGGAGGGCGAACGGTTCGGCCCAGGGCCGGTACGGCCCCCAGTCCGTGTCCGGGTCCACGTCCGCCGGACGTCCGTGGGCCAGGCGCAGGCCGAGCAGGGCCAGGGGCGGCAGCCCGCGTTCCAGGCCCGGCATGCCCGCACCGGCCAGGCGCGCGGCGGCGGCCCGGTAGGCGCGCTCGGCGCTGTCGTACGTGCTGCCGGCCGCCTCGCGCAAGGCCCGGTACCAGGCGGTGAAGACGGCCACGAGCGGGCGTTCGTGCCGTGCGGCCAGGCGGTCCACGGCTGCGGCGTGCTCGTCGGCGCCGGTGAAGTCGGCCGGCGCCGCGCGGGCCTGGAGCCGGATCAGGTGGCCGAGGATCTCGTGGTTGACCAGGCCGTGCCGGGCGGCGAGCGCGACGAGTTCCGCGCCGATCGCGTCGCGACGCGAGGCCAGCCCGGCGGTGGTGCAGGACTGCATGAAGACGCCGTTGAGGGCGAAGGCGAGCAGCGCGGGGTCGTCGAGCCGGCGGGCGATGCGCTCGGCCTCGGCCGCCGCCCGGGGTCCGCGCGGGGACCTGACGCCCCGGGACTCCAGGGCGACGGTGGCCAGCAGGCGGCAGCGGGCCGCGTCGGCGGTGGTGTCGTCCGGCAGGGCGGCGAGGGTGCGTTCGGCCGCCGCGACGATCCGCCGGGCGGTGACGGGGTCGTCGCTCCGGGTCCAGTTCGCGGGCACGTCGTAGGCGCCGATCACGCGGGCCGTCAGTTCCGCGTCGCCCGTCTCCTCGGCCGCCGCGACCGCCGTCGTACGGTGCTCCCGGGCCGCCTCCAGTCCGCCGCCGCCGGTGACCGCGAGGGTGCGCAGCAGGCCGACGGTCGACTCCAGGCGGGCCTGGGCGCCGGCGGCGACCGTGCGGTCGTACGCCTCCGTGGCGCGGGCCCACAGGCGGGCCGCCGCCTCCGCCGGCTCGCCCGGCGGGTCCAGGCCGGGGTCCTGGGCGAGGATGCCGGCCTCCAGGCGGCGCAGTCGGGGGCCCGGGTCGACGCCCAGCCGTTCGGCGAGCAGGGCGCGGGCGCGGCGCAGCACGGCGAGGGCGTCCGCCTGGCGTCCGGTGCGGTACAGGGCCAGGGCGAGCAGGCGCCAGGCCTCCTCGCGCCAGGGGTGCTCGGTGAGGTGGGCGTCCAGGTCGGGCACCGCCTCGGCGGCCCGGCCCAGCTCGACCAGCAGTTCCGCCCGGCGTTCGACGGCACGCAGCCGCAGTTCCGTGAGCCGGGAGCGCTCGGCGCGGGCCCACCGGGCGTCGCCGAACTCGGCGTACGCGGGGCCCCGCCACTCTCCCAGCGCCGCCCGGAGCCGCTCCGGGGCCCGGCCGGCCGGCAGCCGGTCGGCCTCGGTGACGGCCGCCTCGAAGCGCCACGCGTCCACGGCGTCCGGCGCGGCGCGCAGGGCGTAGCCGGGTCCCTCGGTGACCAGCAGCGTCGCCGGGGCGCGCGGCGGGCGGCCGGGCTCCAGGGCGCGGCGCAGGTCCCCGACGAAGGTGCGCACCGCCCCCACGGCCCGCGGCGGCGGCTCCTCCCACAGCTCCTCGACCAGGCGGCCGACCGGGACGACCCGACGGCGGGCCAGGACCAGCCGGGCCAGCACGGCGCGGTGCCGGGGGCCCTTCAGCGCGAGCGCGTCGCCGGCGCGCTCGGCCGTGACCGGTCCGAGCACACCGAAGGTGACCGCTTCCATGTTCCGTCCGCTCCGATCCGCCACCGCTCGTGCCCTCACCACGGTACGCGTGCTGATCGGTTGCTGATCCGCGCCCGGCAGGCTCTCAGCAGTCACCGGTACGACGTACGACAGAGAGGCACGACCCCGCCATGACACCGACCTTCCCCGGCTTCACCCACGACCGCGTCACGGTCGCCGACGGCGTCGCCCTGCACGTGGCCGTCGGCGGCTCCGGCAGCCCGGTCGTGCTGCTGCACGGCTTCCCCCAGACCCACCTGATGTGGCGGCACGTCGCCGCCGGCCTCGCGGCCGACCACACCGTCATCTGCCCCGACCTGCGCGGTTACGGCGACAGCGACAAACCGGCCGACCCGGACGGCACGGCCTACGCCAAGCGGACCATGGCCGCCGACGTCGTCGCCCTGGCCCGGGCGCTCGGGCACGAGCGGTTCGCGCTGGCCGGGCACGACCGGGGCGCGCTCGTCGCGGTGCGGGCCGGGCTCGACCATCCGGACGCGGTGACGCACCTGGCCGCGCTGGACGTGCTGCCGACCCTGGACATGTGGGACGTCCTGCACGGCGCCTCGGCGGCCGTGGCCTTCCACCTGTACCTGATGGCGCAGCCGCCGGGGCTGCCGGAGCGGATGATCGGCGCCGCGCCGGACGCGTTCTTCGGTCACTTCCTCGACGTCTGGACGAGGGACCCGGACGCGTTGCCCGCCGATGTCCGCGCCGCCTATCTCGAGGCGTCCCGCGAGGCGGTGCCGTCCATCGTGGCCGACTACCGGGCCTCGGCCGGCATCGACGTCGTCCACGACCGGGCCGACCGCGACGCCGGCAACCGGCTGACGATGCCGGTGACCGTCCTCCAGCAGGACTGGGGCGCCGCCCTCGGCTACGACGCCGCGGCGCTGTGGCGGGCCTGGGCCCCCGACCTGCGGCACGACACCGTCGACTGCGGCCACTTCATGGCGGAGGAGGCGCCGGACGAGGTCGCCGGGGCGTTGCGGGACCTGCTCGCGCGATAGGAGCGGGGGCGGGTCCGGCGCGGGCGGGCGCGGGGGCGGGCGGGCGGGCGCGGGCGGGGGCTCCGCGTCCGTCCCCGTACAACGGCCGGTTGTGCCGCATGCCGACCGGTTGTTTGATCGGCGGCGCCGGCTGTCGCTTTGATGTCCGGCGTGGTGACGACGGGCGTGACGGGCAGCAGGTCGCTGGGGCGGCGGTTCGGGTGGCTGTGGGCGGCGTACGCCGTCAGCACGTTCGGCACGCGGCTCGCGTTCGACGCCTTTCCGTTGATCGCGGTCGTGGTGCTGGACGCCGGTCCGGCGCGGGTGGCGGCGCTCGCGGCGGCGGGTCTCGCGGTGGGTGCGCTGGTGGCGGTGCCGCTGGGCCCGTGGGTGGAGTTCCGGCGCAAGCGGCCGGTCATGATCGGGACGGACCTGGTCCGGTGCGCGGCGCTGGCGAGCGTTCCGGTCGCGTACGCGTTCGGGCGGCTCGGCTTCGCCCAGCTGGTGGTCGTGTCGGTCGTCGTGGCGGCGGCCGACATCATGTTCCGGGCCGCCGCCGGCTCCTGTCTCAAGGCGCTGGTCCGGCCCGGGGACCTGCTGACCGCGAACGGCCGCCTGGAGGCGACGACCTGGACCGCGACCATGCTCGGGCCCCCCGTCGGCGGGGCGGCGATCGGGATCTTCGGGCCGGTGGTGACGGTCGCGGTCGACGCGGTCAGCCATCTCCTGTCGGCCCTGGGGATCCGCGCGATCGGCGGCACCGAAGCGCGCCCGCCGCACGCCGGCGCGCCACGGCCGCGGGCCGGTGACCTGCTGGACGGCTGGCGGTACGTCCTCGCCTCGCCGGACCTGCGCCCGCTGTTCCTCAACACGGTCCTGGTCAACGGCCTGATCATGGCGACCGCGCCGCTGCTCGCCGTCCTCATGCTGGGCGATCTGGGCTTCGCGCCCTGGCAGTACGGTCTCGCCTTCGCGGTGCCGTGCGCCGGCGGTCTGATCGGCTCCCGGCTGGCCCGCTCCCTCGTGGCGCGCCACGGGACGCACCGGGTGCTGGTCACCAGCGGGTTCCTGCGCGTGTGCTGGCCCGTCGGGCTGGTCTTCGTCGGCCCGGGCGCCGGGGGGCTGGTCCTCGTGATGGCCGTCGAGTTCGGGCTGATCACGTCGATGGGCGTGTTCAACACGGTGTTCGCCACGCGCCGTCTGGACCTGACCCCGGCGGACCGGGTCGCGCGCACCCTGTCCGCCTGGACGATCAGCGGGAAGCTGACGACCGCGGCCCTCATCGCCCTGTGGGGCGTCCTGGCGGGCCTGACCGGAACCCGGGCGGCGGTCGCGCTCGCGGGTGTCCTCCTCCTGGCGACGCCCCTGCTGCTGCCGCGCCGCCTCCATGCCTCACCCAGACGGTGACCGACACGCGATGCCGCGCCGTCGGCCTTGGACGAGGCGCGCGGACGTGTCGATGCGCGGCCGAATCCCGTGGCACGCCGGGCCGTTGCCGTGCGCGCACGGCACCGTCGACGCCGTCGCGCCGGCCCGGCGGTGACCGCCGGGCCCTCTCGCGCGGGCCGCTCAGGGGGAGGCCTGATCGCTGTCCTTCATAGCGCCCCAGCCGTGCCAGCGCTCCACCTCGATCCAGGCGTTGACCCGGGCCCGGACGCGGTCGGGGTACGGGTTGCCCGTGTAGTGCGTGGAGAGCCGGTCGATGCCGGTGCGGTCCTCGTCGTCACTGATCTCGGCGACGCGGCCGATGAGGGTCACGTGGGTGTACCAGTCGTCGCCCGCGAGGACCGTGAGGGTCACACGGGGGTCGCGCCGCACGTGTCCAAGCCGTACGCGTCCCTCGTCGAAGTTGACCAGGACCCGGCCGTCGTCCTCCCAGAGGTACCAGGTGGGGGTGGAGACGGGGGCGCCGTCCGCGCGCAGGGTGGCCATGACGCACGGGTTGGCCCGGCGCAGCATCTCGACGGCCTTGGACGGCAGGGGCGGCTTGGACATCGTGGACTCCTTCGGTCGTGGTGGGGGCTGGGGTGGGGGCCGTGTCGCTCTTCGGGCCGTGTCGCCCAACCGGTACCCGGTACCCCGGACGCGCTCATTCGGACCGGTTCTCCGGCCGGTTCTCCGACGGGTTCTCCGGCCGGTTCTCCGACGGGTTCTCTACCGGGTGCTCGTCGAAACTGGCGAAGTACGCCGCCGCCATGTCCTCCTCGCCGTGGCCCTGCGCAGCGGCGCGCGCCAGGCGTTCCGCCCCGGCGGCGGCCACGTCCAGGCGGACGCCGTTCGCCTCGCCGGCCTCCACGATGAGGCGGGCGTCCTTCGCCGCGGTGGCGACCGCGAACTGGGCCGGCGTCAGGGCCCCGTCGCGGATCAGGGCGGACTTGGCGCGCAGGTACCCCATGTCGAGCGGCCCGCCGGCGATGGCGTCGAAGAAGCCGTCGGGATCCACGCCCAGCGCCTTGGCGAGCGCCAGGGCCTCGCCGGCCGCGTTGGTGGCGGCCAGGACCCAGCTGTTGGCCACCAGCTTCAACCGGGTGGCGCTGCCCGCGGCGCCGTCCTCACCGGTCCACACCGTGCGGGAGCCGACGGCGTCGAAGACGGGCGTCACCGCGTGCCGGGCGCGTGCCGGGCCGGCGGCCAGCACCAGCAGCCGACCGGCCTCGGCGGGCTGCCGGGTACCGAGGACCGGGGCGTCGAAGAACACGAGGTCGTGGTCGTGGGCGAAGGCGGCCAGGTCGGCGACCGCGTCGACGCCGGCGGTGGTCGACTGCGCCCACGCGGCGCCGGGACGCAGACCCGGGGCGGCCCTGCGCATGACGTCGAGGGCGGCCGGACCGTCGTACAGCATGGTGAGGACGACGTCGGCGTCCCGCACCGCCTCCTCGGGGGTGTCGGCGACGTGCGCGCCGTCGGCGGCCAGCGGCTCGGCCTTGTCCCGGCTGCGGTTCCAGACACGGACGGTGTGCGAGGCGCGGGCGAGGTTGCGGGCCATCGCGGCACCCATGATGCCGGTGCCCAGGACGCTCACGGTCAGCTGGTCGGTCATGACGTCGGTCTTCTCTCCTCGTACGGTCGGTGGCCGGGCCCGCGGTCGCGAGCCCGGTGATCAGCCTGCCACCGGGCCGGGGGAAGGGCGTCGTTCGGTGGTCCTGGCTGCATGCTGGCCGCTCGGGGTGGGCCCTGCCACTCGGTGACCGGGCCGGGCGGCTCGCCGCTCACCGCCCGCCCCCTGCCGCGGCCGGTCGGCGCGTCCCGTACGGTACGGCCGTGAGCGCCTTCACCGACGACACCGCCCCCGTCCCCGGCCGCCACGGCCCCTTCGCGACCACCGAGGCCGACCCCCGGGACGTGGGCCCGGTGCGTACCGAGTACTCCCCCGCGCACGACGGGGACCCGGACCCCGGCGAGATCGTCTGGACCTGGGTGCCCTACGAGGAGAACGACGGCCGGGGCAAGGACCGGCCGGTGCTCGTCGTCGCCCGGGAGGCGGCCGGCACGCTGCTGGCCGTGCAGCTGTCCAGCAGGCGGCACGACGGCGACCGGGAGTGGGTGCCCATCGGGAGCGGGCCGTGGGACCGCTCGGGGCGGGACTCGTGGGTCGACGTGGACCGGGTGCTGCGCCTGCACGACGCCGGGATGCGCCGCGAGGCGTGCGCCCTGGACCGGATGCGGTTCGACCTCGTACGGCGGCGGCTGCGGGAGCGCTACGGCTGGAGCTGAGCGGGACGGGCACCGGCCTCGGGGAAGGCCCGGCCGAACGCCTCCCGGACGGTGCCGCCGGGCGTGCGGTCCAGGATGCCGAACGTCACCCGCTCGAACGCCGCCGCGAACCGTCCGCCGGGCCCGAGCAGCGACCGGAAGGCGCCCGCGACCTCGGCGGGGTCGTTGCGGAACACCCCGCAGCCCCAGGCGCCGAGCACCAGCCGCCGGTAGCCGTGGGCCACGGCCGTCTCCAGCACCCGTTCGGCGCGTACGGCCAGGGCGGCGGGCAGTTCGGCGGCGCGCTCCGGGGCCGTACGCAGGACCGCGCCGGCGTTCGGCGCGGCGGAGGTGAGGAAGCCCGCCGTGTATGGCTCGTCCAGCAGGCGGCCCCGGTCGTCGCGAAAGACCGGCACGTCGGGCGAGTGGATGACGCGGTCCGTGTAGAACGGGTCGCGGTGGGCGCGGTGGTGGTCGTAGAACTCGCGCGCCCGCAGCAGGCAGGTGTACAGCGCCGAGGCCCGGCACAGGGCCTCCTCCTGCGCCTGGGCGCCGTTGAGGTAGCCGCCGCCCGGGATGGGGGTCCCCCCGGCTCGAACGAAGTTGAGAGCTGGGGGAGGGCGGAGGCGAAGTTGAGCACGGCGACCCGGCCGCCGACGCGGTGGGCGGCCTCCAGGCTGCTCTCGCCGGTGACCTCGAAGAGCGTCGGGACCGGGGCGGGGGCGGGCACGTCGACGGGCCCCGGGCCGTACATCCGCGTACCGTCCCGTGCCGCCTCGACGGCGGGCCCGATCCGGACCTCGCGCCCGTCGGCGGCGTGGTAGACCCCCGCCGCGACGATCTGCTCGGTGCGCTGTGCGATGCCCCGCAGGCGCGCGCTCATGGCGACACCCCCGTGGACGCCATGACCGCGCGCCGCGCGGCCTCCCTCGTCGTGCTCATGCAGTGATCCTGGGTGATGCTGGTGGGGCGGTGCAACGGAGTTTCCCGGCCCGGGAACGACGGGGAAAGCCCCCGGAAACGGACGGGTCACGGGAACCGCGTTGCCGATACGTCCCGCTATGCACCCTTGTGCGGAGCAGCCCGAGGGTCTTGGGTGGGACGAGTGTGCCGACCCGGCCCACCGCGACAGGGGTCGGCGGCATGGATGGAATCTCAGGAGGATCCCGACATGTCCGATGCGGTAAGCGGCTGCACCCGGCCGCGCACCACGCTCACCGAGGCCGAGGTCGAGGCGCTGGTCCACGGCATCTGCTTCAAGACCGGCCCGCCCAGGCGCCTCGGCGTCGAGGTGGAATGGCTGGTCCACGACACGCACGCGCCACGGCTCCCCGTGGCCCCCGAACGGCTCAGCGCGCTCTACGCCGCCCTGCGGGCCGTGCCGCTGAAGTCGGCGCTGACCGTCGAACCCGGCGGCCAGCTGGAACTCAGCTCGCTCCCCGCCACCTCCCTGACGGAGTGTGTCGGTACCGTCTCCGCCGACCTGGCCGCCGTCCGCGCGGTACTGCGTGAGGACGGCCTCGCCCTCGTCGGCCTCGGCCACGATCCCTGGCACGCGCCGCGCCGCTTCCTGCGGCAGCCGCGCTACGACGCCATGGAGGCCTGCCTCGACCGCGCGGGCCCCGGCGGCCGCTTCATGATGTGCACCTCCGCCTCCGTGCAGGTGTGCCTGGACGCCGGGCACGAGGAGCCCGGCCCCCTCGGACACGTGCGCCGCTGGTGGCTGGCCCACCATCTGGGCGCGGTCCTGCTGGCCGCGTTCGCCAACTCGCCGCTGGCCGACGGCCGGCCCACCGGCTGGCGGTCCACCCGGCAGCTGCGGTGGGCGCAGATCGGCACCGGCCGGGCGGGCGGCCCCGCGCTGGACGCCGACCCGCGCGGCGCCTGGACCCGGCACGTGCTGGACGCCCCGGTGATGTGCGTACGCCGGGACGCCGGGCCGTGGGACGTGCCGGAGGGGCTGACCTTCCGCGAGTGGACCAGGAGCCGGACGCCGAGGCCGCCCACCCGGGACGACCTCGACTATCACCTCACCACCCTGTTCCCGCCGGTCCGGCCGCGCGGCCACCTGGAGCTGCGGATGATCGACGCGCAGCCCGGGGACGACGGCTGGACGGTGCCGCTCGCGGTGACGGCGGCGCTGTTCGACGACCCGGAGGCGAGCGAGACCGCCTACCGGGCCGTGAAGCCGCTCGCCGAGCGCACGCTCGGACTGCGCGCCCCGCACAACCCCCTGTACGAGGACGCGGCCCGGGACGCCCTCACCGACCCGGAGCTGCGCGAGGCCGCCGTCACGTGTTTCACCGCGGCCCTCGGCGCCCTGCCCCGGCTCGGCGCCACGGCCGAGGTCACCGAGGCCGTCGCCGGGTACCTGGAACGCTACGTCCTGCGGGGCCGCTGCCCCGCCGACGACCTGCTGGACCCGCCGGACGGCGCGAGCCGTGGCCCGAACGGGAGGGAGACCCGCCGATGACCGACCCCGCCCTGGACACCACCACCGACACCGCTTCCCGCCCCGACCCCGGCTCCCCCGCTTCCGGACCGGCCGTGGACGCGGCGGCCCTGCGGGAGCGGGCCCTGGCCACGCTCGTCACCGCCCGGGAGCGCACCACGCTGCTGACCAGCTGCGTGGAGGGCCCCGACCTGACCGCCCAGGTGTCGCCGCTGATGTCCCCGCTCGTGTGGGACCTGGCGCACATCGGCAACCAGGAGGAGCAGTGGCTGCTGCGGGCCGTCGCCGGGCAGGAGGCGATACGCCCCGAGATAGACAGCCTCTACGACGCCTTCGAGCACCCGCGCGCCGAGCGGCCCAGCCTGCCGCTGCTCCCGCCCGAGGAGGCCCGCCGGTACGCGGCCGACGTGCGGGCACGGGCCCTGGACGTGCTGGAGGGCACCGCGTTCCACGGGACGCGGCTGACGGAGGCGGGCTTCGCCTTCGGGATGATCGCCCAGCACGAGCAGCAGCACGACGAGACCATGCTGATCACCCACCAGCTCCGCAAGGGCCCGCAGGCCCTCACCGCCCCCGACCCGGACCCCGTACCGCTGTCCACGGGCCCGGCGGAGGTCCTGGTGCCCGGCGGCCCCTTCCTGATGGGCACCTCCACCGAGCCGTGGGCCCTGGACAACGAACGCCCCGCGCACCGGCGCGAGGTGGCGCCGTTCTTCATCGACACCACGCCGGTGACCAACGGGGCGTACCGGGCGTTCATCGACGAGGGCGGTTACGACGACCCGCGCTGGTGGACCCCCGCCGGCTGGGAGCACGTCCGCCGGCACTCGCTCACCGCCCCGCTGTACTGGCGCCGGGACGGCGGGCAGTGGCTGCGGCGCCGCTTCGGGGTCACCGAGGTGGTGCCGGCCGACGAGCCGGTGGTGCACGTGTCCTGGTACGAGGCCGACGCGTACGCCCGCTGGGCCGGGCGGCGGCTGCCGACCGAGGCCGAGTGGGAGAAGGCCGCCCGGTACGACCCGGCCGGCGACCGCGTCATGCGCTACCCGTGGGGCGACGCCGACCCGGGCCCCGAGCACGCCAACCTGGGCCAGCGGCACCTGCGCCCGGCGCCGGCCGGCAGCTACCCGGCCGGGGAGTCGCCGCTCGGCGTACGGCAGTTGATCGGCGACGTCTGGGAGTGGACGTCGAGCGACTTCACCCCGTACCCCGGCTTCCGGGCGTTCCCGTACAAGGAGTACTCGGAGGTGTTCTTCGGTCCCGATCACAAGGTGCTGCGCGGCGGCTCGTTCGCCGTGGACGCGGTGGCCTGCCGGGGGACGTTCCGCAACTGGGACTACCCGGTCCGGCGGCAGATCTTCTCCGGGTTCCGCACCGCCCGGTCGGCGGAGGCCTCCTGATGTGCCGTCATCTTGCCTACGTGGGGCCCGAGGAGCCGCTCGGCGGTCTCCTGGTGGCCCCGCCGCACGCCCTGTACCGCCAGTCCTGGGCGCCCCGCCACCAGCGGTACGGCACGGTCAACGCCGACGGGTTCGGCGTCGGCTGGTACGCCGGGGGCGACCCGGTGCCGGCGCGGTACCGGCGGGCCGGGCCCATCTGGGCGGACCAGTCCTTCGCCGACCTGGCCCGGGTGGTGCGGACCGGGGCGCTGCTGGCCGCCGTGCGGGACGCGACGCTCTCGGGCGCCGACGCCGAGGCCGCGGCGGCGCCGTTCGCCGCGGGGACGTGGCTGTTCAGCCACAACGGTGCCGTGGGGGGCTGGCCCGGCTCGCTGGCGCGGGTGGCCGGGACACTGCCGCCCGAGGACCTGCTGGCGCTGGAGGCCCGCAACGACTCGGCGCTGGTGTGGGCGCTGGTGCTGGCCCGGCTGCGCGCCGGGGACGACGAGGGCCGGGCCCTGGCCGAGACGGTGTCGGAGGTCGCCGCGGCGGCCCCCGCCTCCCGGCTCAACCTGCTGCTCACCAGCGGCGCCACCATCACCGCGACCACCTGGGGCGACACCCTGTGGTACCTGGCCCGGCCCGGCGGCGGCACGGTCGTCGCCTCGGAGCCGTACGACGACGATCCGCGCTGGCAGGAGGTTCCCGACCGCACCCTGCTCGTCGCGAGCCGCACGGACGTGCTGCTCTCCCCGCTCAAGGATCCCGGCGGCGCCGCAGCCCCGGACGCTTTCGTCTCCCCGAAGGAGCCCCGCACGTGAGCCCGTTCCGCCTCACCCGCACGCTGCCCGAGGACGCCACGGACGCCGCCCTGCGCGCCGACGTCCTGGCGGGCCTGACGAGCACGCCCAAGTGGCTGCCGCCCAAGTGGTTCTACGACGCGCGGGGCAGCGAGCTGTTCGAGGAGATCACGGCACTGCCGGAGTACTACCCGACCCGGGCCGAGCGGGAGATCCTCGTCGACCGGGCCGCCGCGATCGCCGCGGCGACGGGTGCCCGCACCCTGGTGGAGCTGGGCTCCGGGTCCTCGGAGAAGACCCGGTTCCTGCTCGACGCGCTCACCGGGCTGCGCGGCTACGTGCCGGTGGACGTCAGCGAGAGCGCCCTCACCCAGGCCGGGGAGGCGCTCGTCGCCGAGCGGCCGGACCTCCAGGTGCACGCCCTGATCGCGGACTTCACCGGGAGGCTGACGCTGCCCGAGACGCCGGGCCCCCGGCTGGTGGCGTTCCTCGGGGGCACCATCGGCAACCTGCTGCCCGATGAGCGGGCCGCGTTCCTGGCCGCCGTACGGTCCCTGCTCTCGCCGGGCGACGCCCTGCTGCTGGGCACCGACCTGGTCAAGGACGAGGGGGTGCTGGTGCGGGCGTACGACGACGCGGCCGGGGTGACGGCGGCGTTCGACAAGAACGTGCTGTCCGTCGTCAACCGGGAGCTGGAGGCCGACTTCGTCCCCGAGGCGTTCGAGCACGTGGCGCTGTGGAACGCCGAACGGGAGTGGATCGAGATGCGGCTGCGCTCGCGCACCGCGCAGACGGTCAAGATCCAGGCGCTGGACCTGGCGGTGGACTTCGCCGAGGGCGAGGACCTGCGCACCGAGGTGTCCGCGAAGTTCCGGCGGGAGGGTGTGCGGGCCGAACTGGCGGCGGCCGGCCTGGAGCTGACCCACTGGTGGACGGACACCGAGGGCCGGTTCGCGCTGTCGCTGAGCGTGGCGGGCTGATCGTCGCGGACTGAACGTGGCGGACCGAGCGTCGCGGGCCGAGCATCGCGGGCCGGCCCGCGACGCGTCAGCGTGCGTCGAGGTCCAGCAGTTCGGTGACGCGGTCGGAGGCCCGGCGGGCCTCCGACTCCGCGTCGCCCCCGGTGAGCACCTTCGTCATGTACTCCTTGATCGGGTTGTCCGCCTCGACCGCGCCCCACCGGGGCGTCCCGGGGGTCGCCCGGCCCTGCGCCGCCCCGGCCGCCATGGCCGAGACCCCCTCCTCGCCCGCGACGGCCTTGGCGAGCGACTTCTTGTTCGGGACGTAGTTCATGGTGCGGGCCAGGTCGGTGTTCCACTTGGTGCCGACGAGCGCCTCGACCACGGCGAGGGCGCCGTCGTGTTCGTCGGTGTTCTTCGGTACGACGAGGTCGGAGCCGCCGGTGAAGACGGCGCCGGGCTTGCCGGCGGTCTTGCCGGGCACCGGGAAGAAGCCCAGCTTCCCCTGGAGTCCCGGGTTCTCGCGCACGATGGACTGGGCGAGCCCCGGCACCGCGACGATCTGCGCGACCCGTCCGCCGGCGAACACGCCGGCCTGCGGCGGATGTTCCTCGTCGGCGTCGAGCGGGCCGTCGCCGAGGGCCTGCAACGCGCGGTAGAAGTCCATCCCGCGCAGTGCGGCCCGCGAGTGCAGGGCGCCCGTCCAGGTGCCGCCGTCCTGCACGGCCAGTTCGCCGCCCTCGTCCCAGATGAAGCCGGAGAGGGTGTACCAGTCCTGCCCGGCCAGGTAGATGCCCTGGTCACCGCCCGAGTCGAGCCGCTCGGTGACGGAGAGCCACTCCTCGCGGGTGCGGGGCGGCTCGGTGACGCCGGCCTGCTCGAACAGGTCCTTGCGGTAGATGACCACGCGGTTGGCGGCGTACCAGGGGATGCCGAACTGCTGGGACATCCACTGCCCGGGTTCCGCGAGGCCCGGCAGCCAGTCACGGATGCCCCAGTCGCGCATCGACTCCAGGGTCAGGTCCATCAGCCGGCCGCCCTCCGCGTACTGCGGGACCTGGGTGTTGCCGACCTCGATGACGTCGGGTCCGTCGGTGCCGTCGGCCTTCAGCGTGGCCTGCACCTTGTCGCCGATCCCGGTCCACTGCTGGATCCGGACGTCGAGGTCGAGGTCCGGGTGCTCGCGTTCGAACTCCTCGGTGAACCGGTCCAGGAAGTCCTGCGAGGCGCTGTCCTTCATCAGCCACACGGTGACGGTGCGCCGCTCGCCGCCGTCCTGCGACACGAGGCCGCAGCCGCTCAGCAGCGAGGCCGACACACAGGCGAGGGCGAGGAGGCGAGGTCTCACGAGGGGTCCTTCTGTCTGACGGACAGGGGCGGGGGCGGACAGGGATGTCCTGCGCACGCGAAGGGAGACCCGACGTGGGGGACGAGCCCGAGGCTCGAACGGGTGTCTGGGATTTTGGTATGGACCAATGCGGAAATCAAGGGGTGTCCCGGACCGACTCCCGACACCTCGCGATCCGCCGCCGTCTGGGGCACGGTGGAGTGACGTACGACACAGCGTCGCCGTACGAAGGGAGCATCCGCATGTCGAACCACACCTACCGGGTCACCGAGATCGTCGGCACCTCGCCCGACGGCGTCGACCAGGCCGTCCGCAACGGCATCAGCCGCGCGTCGCGGACGCTGCGCAACCTGGACTGGTTCGAGGTGACCCAGGTGCGCGGCCAGATCGAGGAAGGCGAGGTCGCGCACTGGCAGGTCGGCCTGAAGCTCGGTTTCCGCCTGGAGGACACGGACTGACGGCCCACCGCCCCGCCCGGGTCAGGTCCTGCCCTCGCGCTCCTGCGCCGCGCGCAGCGCCGCGGACCGGGCGGCCCAGCGTGCCCGGACGACGGTGAAACCGGCCCGTTCGGCGTCGTCGCACACCAGGTCGTCGTCGTCCACGAGGACCCGGACCTCGTGGGTGCGGGCGAGCCGCCGGAGGATCTCCAGCTTGGTCCGCCGGGCAGGCCGCCGGTCGGCGTCGCCCCGCATGTGCACGGGCCCCTCGGGCAGGCCGTGCGCGGCCAGCCAGTCCAGCGTGTCGCGCCGGCAGCGCTCGGGCCGCCCCGTCAGATAGACGATCCCGCACTCCTCTGCGCTCTCCCGCGCCAGGGCGATGCCCTCCTCCAGCGGCGGGTCGTGCGGCGCGGCGGCGAAGAACGCGTCCCAGTCGCGCGGCCGGCGCTCCAGGAACCGCTGCCGGTGCGCGGTGTCGGCGAGGGTGTTGTCCAGGTCGAACACGGCCACCGGGGGCCTCTTGCTGTCGGTCACCCGCCCACCCTAGGGCCTGTCTGACAATTCGCGTCGTCGCCCGGAGGGCGGCCTCGCGGCGTCAGGTGCGTGCTCTCGGCGTGCCGGGCGTAGAGCCTCGTACTGGATGTACTCGGCTCTGCGCCCGGTGCGGCGAGAGTGCGTGCATGGCGTCGCGAGGCAGGCGGGAATTGTCAGACAGGCCCTAGGACCGGGCCGGGAATCCTGGCGCGGCGCGGACGTTGAACCCCGTGTGAGCTCAGTGATCGCGACCACCCGCTTCTCCGTACTGGACCGCTCCCGCATCCGGGAGGGGCGTACCGCCGCCCAGGCGCTGCGCGACACCGTGGAGCTGGCGCGGGAGGCGGAGCGGCTCGGCTACCACCGGTTCTGGGTGGCGGAGCACCACGGCGTGCCCGGGGTGGCCGGCTCGGCGCCGACCGTGCTGGCCGCCGCCGTGGCCGGCGCGACGCGGAGCATCCGGGTCGGTACCGGCGGCGTGATGCTGCCCAACCACCGGCCCCTGGTGGTCGCCGAGCAGTTCGGTGTGCTGGAGTCGCTCTTCCCGGGCCGGATCGACATGGGGCTCGGCCGCTCGGTGGGCTTCACCGACGGCGTGCGCAGGGCGCTGGGCCGGGACAAGGACGACGCCGAGGACTTCGACGCCCAGCTCGCCGAGCTGCTCGGCTGGTTCCGGGGGACCTCGCCGACCGGGGTGCGCGCCCGCCCCTCCGAGGGGCTGCGCGTGCCGCCCTTCGTGCTGGCCATGGGCGAGGGCGCGGCCGTCGCGGCCCGGGCGGGCCTGCCGATGGTCATCGGGGACCTGCGCGACCGCGATCGCCTGCGCCGCGGCGTCGACCGCTACCGCGCCGCCTTCCGCCCGTCCGAGTGGAGCGACGAGCCGTACGTCGTCGTCTCCGGCACGGTCGCCGTGGCCGAGAGCCCCGGGGCCGCCCGGCGGCTCCTGCTCCCGGAGGCCTGGTCCATGGCCCACGCGCGCACCCGCGGCTCGTTCCCTCCCCTGCCGCCGGCCGAGGAGGTCGAGGCCCGGACGATGACCGCCAAGGAACGCGACCTGTACGAGTCCGGGCTCACCGGCCACATCGCCGGCACCGGGGAGCAGGTCGCCGAGGAGCTGGAGTCGCTGATCGGGGACACCGGCGCGCAGGAGATCCTAGTCACCACGAGCACGTACGACCGCGCGGCGCTGGTGGACTCCTACCGGCGGCTCGCCCGGGTCACCGGCACGGGGCCGCGAGCCGCAACGGCGTAGAATCGCGGGTTTGTCCCCCCGGCCGTGACCGAAGACCGTACGGAGTTCCCCGCGATGCACAGCCCCCACGACCCCTACGTCCGGGTGCGCGACGCCCGCGAGCACAACCTCAGGGGCGTGGACGTGGACGTCCCCCGGGACGTGGTGGCCGTCTTCACGGGTGTCTCGGGGTCGGGGAAGTCCTCGCTCGCGTTCGGGACGGTCTACGCGGAGGCGCAGCGGCGCTACTTCGAGTCGGTCGCGCCGTACGCCCGCCGGCTGATCCACCAGGTCGGCGCCCCGAAGGTCGGCGAGATCACCGGTCTGCCGCCCGCCGTGTCGCTGCAACAGCGCCGCACGGCTCCGACGTCCCGCTCCTCGGTCGGCACCGTCACCAACCTCTCCAACTCGCTGCGGATGCTCTTCTCCCGCGCCGGCGACTACCCGCCGGGCGCCGAGCGGCTCGACTCCGACGCCTTCTCGCCCAACACGGCGGCCGGGGCATGCCCGGAGTGCCACGGGCTCGGGCGGGTGCACCGTACGACCGAGGAGCTGCTGGTCCCGGACGCCTCCCTCTCGATCCGGGACGGCGCGATCGCCGCCTGGCCCGGCGCGTGGCAGGGCAAGAACCTGCGGGACGTCCTCGACGCGCTCGGGTACGACGTGGACCGGCCGTGGCGCGAGCTGCCCGCCGAGCAGCGGGAGTGGATCCTGTTCACGGACGAGCAGCCGGTGGTCACGGTGCACCCGGTGCGCGACGCCGACCGCATCCAACGGCCTTACCAGGGCACGTACATGAGCGCCCGGCGGTATGTGATGAAGACGTTCTCGGACTCCAAGAGCGCCACGCTGCGGGCGAAGGCCGAGCGTTTCCTCACCAGTGCGCCCTGCCCCGGCTGCGGCGGCGCGCGGCTGCGGCCCGAGGCCCTCGCGGTGACCGTCGGCGGACGCACCCTCGCCGAGCTGGCCGCGCTGCCGCTCACGGAACTCGCCGGGGCGCTGCCGACCGAGGGCGAGACGGCCCGGGTTCTCACCGGGGACCTCACCGCGCGGATCGCGCCCGTCGTCGAGCTGGGCCTCGGCTATCTGAGCCTGGACCGTCCGACGCCCACCCTGTCGGCGGGCGAGCTGCAGCGGCTGCGGCTGGCGACGCAGCTGCGCTCCGGGCTGTTCGGCGTCGTGTACGTCCTGGACGAGCCGTCGGCGGGACTGCACCCGGCGGACACCGAGGCGCTGCTGACGGTGCTGGAGCGGCTGAAGGCGGCGGGCAACTCGGTGTTCGTGGTGGAGCACCACCTCGGCGTGATGCGCGGCGCCGACTGGATCGTGGACGTCGGCCCGAGGGCGGGCGAGCACGGCGGACGCGTGCTGTACAGCGGCCCGGTCGACGGGCTGGCCGGGGTGCGGGAGTCCGCGACGGCCCGGTACCTCTTCGACCGCTCCCCCGCCCCCGCCCGCGAGGTGCGCACCCCCCGTGGCAGTGTGACGGTCGGGCCGGTCACCCGGCACAACCTGCGCGGGGTGACCGCCGAGTTCCCGCTCGGGGTGCTCACGGCGGTGACGGGCGTGTCCGGTTCCGGGAAGTCCACACTGGTCGGCGAGCTGACCCGGGAGCTGCCGGGGGTCGGCCGCCTGGTCCGCGTCGACCAGCGGCCCATCGGCCGCACCCCGCGCTCCAACCTGGCCACCTACACGGGCCTGTTCGACGTGGTGCGCAAGGTCTTCGCCGCCACGGAGGAGGCCCGCCGGCGGGGCTACGGCGTCGGCCGCTTCTCGTTCAACGTGGCGGGGGGCCGTTGCGAGACCTGCCAGGGCGAGGGCTTCGTCAGCGTCGAGCTGCTGTTCCTGCCGAGCACGTACGCGCCCTGCCCGGACTGCCGGGGCGCGCGCTACAACCCCGAGACGCTCGAAGTCCCCTACCGGGGACGGAACATCGCCGAGGTGCTGGACCTGACGGTGGAGAGTGCCGCGGAGTTCTTCGCGGACACGCCGGCCGCGGCCCGCAGTCTGTCGGCGCTGCTCGACGTGGGGCTCGGATACCTGCGGCTCGGGCAGCCGGCGACCGAGCTGTCCGGCGGTGAGGCGCAGCGCATCAAGCTGGCGAGCGAACTGCAGCGGGGGCGCCGGGGGCACACCCTGTACCTCCTCGACGAGCCGACGACCGGGCTGCACCCGGCCGATGTCGAGGTGCTGACGCGCCAGTTGCACGGGCTGGTGGACGCCGGGCACACGGTGGTCGTCGTCGAGCACGACATGGCCGTGGCGGCGGGCGCCGACCGGGTGATCGACCTGGGGCCGGGCGGCGGCGACGCGGGCGGCCGGATCGTCGCGGTGGGCTCACCGGCCGAGGTGGCGCGGGCCGGGGGCAGCGCCACCGCGCCCTATCTGGCGGCCGCCCTGTACGGCGACGGCGGGACGCGCCGGTGAGGGCGTCCCACCGGCGCGGGTCCTCGCGTTGACGGGGACGACGGTTACTCGCGGCCGCGCCGGAGGTCGTCGTCCTCGGCGATCTCCTCGGTGACGGCCTCGATCCGCTCCTTGCGCACCTGACCGCGTACCGTCTCCTCCTCCGTGTGCTCCTCGGTGGTCATCCGGACGCGCTCCATGGGCACCGTCTCGGTCTCCACCACGGGGCGTTCGGCGTGGAGGGTGATCTCGTGCTCGGCCTCGCTGATCTCGGGACCGGCGAGCGCGTCGTCACGGTTGGCCTCCGTGATCGGCTCGCGCTCCACCCGCACTTCCTCGTGGGTCACCGGGACCGTCTGCTGGACCTCCTCCGTGACCACGTACTTGCGCAGCCTCGCCCGGCCGGACTCGCGGCGTTCCACGCCGACGTGCATCTGCTCCTCGGAGCGGGTCATGGCGTCGTCGTCGCGCAGGCCCGTCCGGTCGCGGGCCTCCTGGTACCCGGCGGCACCGCCCGCGGTACCGGCCATGCGCCCCTCGGTACCGGCCATGCGCCCCTCGGTGCCCGTCGTGCGGCCCTCGGTGCCGGCGGTACGGCCCGTCGTGCCGGCCATTCCGGCGGCGCCTGCCGCGCCGGCCGCGCCGGCTCCCGTGTGGCCCGGGCCCGCGGCCCAGCGGCCGTCGTCGGTCCGTTCCGCCTCGGACAGCACGCTGTCCCAGTTGATGCCGTAGTAGTCGTAGAGCCGGTGTTCCTCGGACTCCGACAGATGGCCGCCCGCGTCGACGTCGACATTGGGCGCGCCCTTGACCTGTTCCTTGCCGTAGGGGACCTCAATGTGGTCCTGGACCAGCGAGGCGTCGCGGATCGGCACGAAGGACTCGCTGGAGCCGAACATGCCCGTCTTGACGCTCACCCACTCGGGGCGTCCGGTCACGTCGTCGAAGAAGACGTGCTTGGCTTCGCCGATCTTGTTGCCGTCCCCGTCGTAGACCGGATGGTCCAGGACGTTGGCGATCTCTTCACGGGTGATCATCTGGCATCACCCTCCTTCCGGAGTGCCTGCCTTCCGGATGTCCGCATCTGCAGTACAGAAACGGAACATACGTCACAAAGGGCACATACTTTTCGAAGGTGCTTCCTCTCGGTGACCGTGCCGGGGCCCCGGAACCGCGGGGACCGGCGGCTGGGCCGCCTCGGCGAGGGCGCGGCGGTCGCGGTGGCGGCCGGGCGGAATCGCCGGGCACACCTCCACCTCGGCGGTCACGCCGCGTGCCGAGGCCACCCGCCACAGGGAGGCCAGCAGCGTGTCCTCGCCGACGAAGGCCGGCGCCGTGCTCACCGCACCCGCCCCCGCCCGCTCCCCGGTCCGGTAGCGGATGCGGACCGGCTGGACGGGGACCCCGGCGTCCAGGGCGGCCTGGAAGACGGCCCGGCGGAAGGGGCCCTGGGCGCGTCCGCACCACGTGCTGCCCTCGGGGAACGCGGCGACCGCCGCTCCGGCGCCGAGGGCCCGGGCGAGGACGGCGACCGTGTCCGGCAGGGCCCGCAGCCGGTCCCGTTCGATGAACAGCACGCCCCCGCGCGCGGCGAGCGGACCGGCCACCGGCCACCGGCGGACCTCGCTCTTGGCCAGCATCCGGGCCGGGCGGACGGCGGCGAGCAGCGGGACGTCGAGCCACGAGACGTGGTTGGCGACGAGGAGCACCCCGCCCTCGGGCGCGGCGGCGCCGGTGACGCGGACCCGGACGCCGGCGGCCCGCACGATCCACCGGCACCACCGCCGCACCAGCGCGGCCGGAACCCGCCCCCGCGTGCCGGGGCGCCCCGGGCCCAGCGGCGTCAGCACCACCGCGATCCCGGCGAGGAGCAGCAGCGCGACCACCGTGAGCCGCAGCACGGCGCGCGGCACGGAGGCCGTGGTACGGGACCGCTCCACGCACACCGCGGGGGTGCAGGGTGCGACGGGCAGCCAGGCGCTCATCAGGCCGGGACGAGCGAGAGGAAGTGCCGCAGGTAGCGCGCGTCGACCCGGCTCATCGGCAGCAGCACGTACAGGTCGGCGACGCCGAAGTCCGCGTCGTGCGCGGGCTCCCCGCACACCCACGCGCCGAGGCGGAGGTAGCCGCGCAGCAGGGCCGGCAGTTCGGTGCGGCCGGCCGGTGCCGCCGTCCGCGGGACCCACGGGCGCAGGGGCCGTACCCGGTACTCCTGGGGCGCCAGGTGCTTGGCGCGCACCCGGTCCCAGGTGCCGGCGGCGAGGGCGCCGCCGTCGGCCAGCGGGATCGAGCAGCAGCCGGCCAGCCACGCGTGGCCGTGGTCGGTCATGTAGCGGGCTATGCCGGCCCAGATGAGCCCGATGACGGCGCCGTCGCGGTGGGCGGGGTGGACGCAGGAGCGGCCGACCTCGACCAGCCCGGGCCGGATCGCGTCCAGCGCCGCGAGGTCGAACTCGCTCTCGGCGTACAGCCGCCCGGCGACCGCGGCACGCTCCGGCGGCAGCAGCCGGTAGGTGCCGACGACCTGCCCGGTCGTCTCCTCCCGCACCAGCAGGTGGTCGCAGTAGGCGTCGAAGGGGTCGATGTCGTGACCGGGCTGCGGGCTCGCCAGCAGGGCGCCCATCTCCCCGGCGAAGACGTCGTGCCGCAGCCGCTGCGCGGCCCGCACGTCCTCCTCGTCACGGGCGAGGGCGACGGTGTAGCGGTGGGGTGCGGCGGGCTTCGGGGGGCGGTCTGCGGTCAGTACGCCGGACATGGCACTCTCCTGGTCACGGGCCGGGGCGGCGACGGCGGACCGACGGTGTACGGTCCGCCGCCCCTGTTCTTCCGCTGCCGGTTGGCCGGTGCGTGACCTGGGCCGGGAGAGTGGGTGTGGGACTGTTGAATGCCAGGGGCGCGAAGCGAGACGGGGCCGGGGGGAGCACCTCCCCCGGCCCCGTCCGTCCGCACCTGTGGCGAACGTCGGGTGGTGGCCGGGCGCGGTGCCCCTACCCCTTCGCCACCTTGCGCGTGGCCCGCAGCCACTCCTTGTTCATGCTGGTGATGGAGACCAGCGGGATGCCCTTCGGGCAGGCCGTGGCGCACTCGCCGGTGAGCGTGCAGCCGCCGAAACCCTCGTCGTCCATCTGCGCCACCATGTCCAGCACCCGCGTCTCCCGCTCGGGAGCGCCCTGCGGCAGCACGTTGAGGTGGTTGACCTTCGCGGAGGTGAACAGCATCGCCGCCCCGTTCGGGCAGGCCGCGACGCACGCGCCGCAGCCGATGCACTCCGCGTGCTCGAAGGCGAGGTCGGCGTCCGGCTTGGGCACCGGGGCCGCGTGCGCCTCCGGCGCGGAACCGGTCGGCGCGGTGATGTAGCCGCCGGCCTGGATGATCCGGTCGAAGGCCGAGCGGTCGACGACCAGGTCCTTCACGACCGGGAAGGCGGAGGCCCGCCACGGCTCGATGTCGATGGTGTCGCCGTCCTGGAAGGACCGCATGTGCAACTGGCAGGTGGTGGTGCGCTCGGGGCCGTGGGCGTCGCCGTTGATGACCAGCGAGCAGGCGCCGCAGATGCCTTCTCGGCAGTCGTGGTCGAAGGCGACCGGGTCCTCGCCCTTGAGGATGAGTTCCTCGTTGAGCGTGTCGAGCATCTCCAGGAAGGACATGTCCCGGGAGATGCCGTCCACCTCGTACGTGGACATGGCGCCGTCGGCGTCGGCGTTCTTCTGCCGCCAGACGCGCAGGGTGAGCTTCATGCGTAGCTCCGCTGGGTGGGGTGGACGTACTCGAAGACCAGGTCTTCCTTGTGCAGGGTGGGGGCCTCGCCGGTGCCGGTGAACTCCCAGGCGGCGGCGTAGGCGAACTCCTCGTCCTTGCGGGCCGCCTCGCCGTCCGGGGTCTGGGACTCCTCGCGGAAGTGGCCGCCGCAGGACTCGGACCGGTGCAGCGCGTCGAGGCACATCAGCTCGGCCAGCTCCAGGTAGTCGACGATGCGGTTGGCCTTCTCCAGCGACTGGTTGAACTCCTCGCCGGTGCCGGGGACCTTGATGCGCCGCCAGAACTCCTCGCGGATCTGCGGGATGCGCTCCAGGGCCTTGCGCAGGCCGGAGTCGGTGCGGGCCATGCCGCAGAACTCCCACATCAGCTCGCCGAGTTCGCGGTGGAAGGAGTCCGGGGTGCGGTCGCCGTCGACGGACAGGAGCAGGTTGAGCCGGTCCTCGGTCTCGGCCAGCACCTCCTGCACCGCGGGGTGGCCGTCGTCGACCTCGTCCTTGTGCGGGTTGCGGGCCAGGTAGTCGTTGATGGTGGCCGGCAGGACGAAGTAGCCGTCGGCCAGGCCCTGCATCAGCGCGGAGGCGCCGAGCCGGTTGGCGCCGTGGTCGGAGAAGTTGGCCTCGCCGATGGCGAAGAGGCCGGGGACGGTGGTCTGGAGGTCGTAGTCGACCCACAGTCCGCCCATCGTGTAGTGCACGGCGGGGTAGATCCGCATGGGGACCCGGTACGGGTCCTCGTCGGTGATCCGCTGGTACATGTCGAAGAGGTTGCCGTACTTGGCCTCGACCGCCTTGCGGCCCATGCGCTCGATGGCGTCGGCGAAGTCGAGGTAGACGCCCTGTCCGCCCGGGCCGACGCCCCTGCCCTCGTCGCAGACGTTCTTCGCGGCGCGGGAGGCGATGTCGCGGGGCACCAGGTTGCCGAAGGACGGGTAGATGCGTTCCAGGTAGTAGTCGCGCTCGGCCTCGGGGATCTTGTTCGGCGGCCGGTCGTCGCCCTTGGCCTTCGGCACCCAGATCCGGCCGTCGTTGCGCAGCGACTCGCTCATCAGGGTCAGCTTGGACTGGTGGTCGCCGGTGCGCGGGATGCAGGTCGGGTGGATCTGTGTGAAGCAGGGGTTGGCGAAGTACGCGCCGCGCCGGTGCGCCCGCCACACGGCGGTCGCGTTGGAGTTCATGGCGTTGGTGGAGAGGTAGAAGACGTTGCCGTAGCCGCCGCTCGCCAGGACCACCGCGTCCGCGTAGTACGTGTCGATCCTGCCGGTGATCAGGTCCCGGGCGACGATGCCGCGCGCCCGCCCGTCCACGACGATCAGGTCCAGCATCTCGGTGCGCGGGTGCATCTCGATGTTGCCGGCCGCGATCTGCCTGCTGAGGGCCTGGTAGGCGCCGAGCAGGAGCTGCTGGCCCGTCTGGCCGCGGGCGTAGAACGTACGGGAGACCTGGACGCCGCCGAAGGAGCGGGTGTCGAGCAGGCCGCCGTACTCGCGGGCGAAGGGCACGCCCTGCGCCACGCACTGGTCGATGATCTCGACGGAGATCTGCGCGAGGCGGTGCACGTTGGACTCGCGGGAGCGGAAGTCGCCGCCCTTGACGGTGTCGTAGAACAGCCGGTGGACGGAGTCGCCGTCGTTGCGGTAGTTCTTCGCGGCGTTGATGCCGCCCTGCGCGGCGATGGAGTGGGCCCGGCGCGGGGAGTCCTGGTAGCAGAACTGGACGACGCGGTAGCCCTGTTCGGCCAGCGTCGCGCCGGCGGAGCCGCCCGCGAGTCCGGTGCCGACGACGATGACGGTCTGCTTGCGCCGGTTGGCGGGGTTGACCAGCTTCGCCTCGAAACGGCGCGTGTCCCAGCGCTCGTTGACGGGCCCGGACGGGGCCTTGGTGTCGGCGACCGGCTCACCGGTCGTGTAGTCGGCGTAGGTTGTCATGTCAGCTCACCACTCCGGTCATGACGCCCACGGGTACGGCGACGAAGCCGGCCGTGAGCAGCAGCGCGAGGACGTTCGCGACGGTCTTCAGGGCGCGGTCGCGGGTGCGGCTGCCGGCGCCGAGGGTCTGGGCGGCGGACCAGAAGCCGTGCCGGACGTGCAGGCCGAGGGCGAGCACCGCCACGATGTAGACGACGTTGCCGTACCAGGTGGAGAAGGTGTCCACGACGTTCTGGTAGGGCTTGCCGGTCTCGAAGCCGCCGGGGTGCGCGGTGCCGGTCGTCAGGTCCAGGATGTGCCAGACGATGAACAGGGCGAGGATGATCCCGCCCCACCGCATGGTGCGCGTCGCGTAACTGGCCCGCTTCCTCTTGTGCACGTACTTGCTGGGCCGCGCCTTGATGTCGCGGCGGCTGAGCTGGTACGCGGAGACGGCGTGGGCGACGACGGCGACGACCAGCACCACGCGGATCAGCCACAGCGTCCACTCGTAGTGCATGAACGGCTCACCGACCGTGCGCAGCCAGTGGGCGTACTCGTTGAACTCGCTCGTCCCGAAGAAGATCTTCAGGTTCCCGATCATGTGGGCGACCAGGTAGAGCAGCATGACGAGACCGCTGACCGCCATCACTGTCTTCTTGCCGACGGTCGAGCCCCACACGGTGCGCGCCATGGACGGCCGTCGGTCCGTCCGCGTTGCCAGTGCCATGTCACAAGACGCTACGGGGCGGCAGGGCCATCGGTCCAAGACATGGTCCGCCTGGTTTCCATAGTCTGTGGCTATCGAGGACGTATGCTCGCGGCATGCAGTTGCAGCAGCTCCAGTACTTCGTGGCGGTCGCCGAGACCAGGCACTTCACCCGGGCCGCCGAGACGGTCCATGTCGCGCAGCCCTCCCTGTCGCAGCAGATCAAGGCGCTGGAGCGGGAGCTGGGCGCGGACCTGTTCCAGCGGGCGCGGGGCAACATCACGCTCACCGACGCCGGGGAGGCGCTGCTCCCGCTGGCCCGCCGCATCCTGGCCGACGCGGACACCGCCCGGCACGAGGTGCTGGAGCTGGTGCACCTGCGGCGCGGCCGGGTGCGGCTGGGCGCCACCCCGAGCCTGTGCACCGGCCTGCTGCCGGACGTGCTGCGCGCGTTCCACGACCGTTATCCCGGCATCCAGCTCCTGATCGAGGAAGGCGGTTCGCACGACCTGGTACGGGAGCTGGCGCGCGGTGCGCTCGATCTGGCGCTGGTGGTGCTGCCGCTGCCCACCCCGTCGCCGGCCCTCACGACGGTGGAGCTGCTGCGGGAGGACCTGGTCGTGGTGTCGTCCCCGGAGTCGCCCCGGCCGGGCGGCGGACGGCGCGCGGTACGGATCGCCGATCTGGAGGGGGAGCGCCTGGTGATGTTCCGGCACGGGTACGACCTGCGGGAGCTGACCGTGGCGGCGTGCCGTGCCGAGGGCTTCGAGCCGGACTTCGCGGTGGAGGGCGGGGAGATGGACGCGGTGCTGGGGTTCGTGCGGGCGGGGCTGGGGATGGCCGTGGTGCCGCGGATGGTGGCGGCGCGGTCGGGGCGGGGGCTCCGGGTGACGCCGCTGGCCCGTCCCGGGCTGCACCGGACCATCGCGCTGGCGCATCGCAGCGATGTGGCTCCGCCTCGGGCGGCTCGGGAGTTGCAGCGGATGCTGCTCGAAAGATGAGCGTCCGGAGGTGCCCTGCGGCGCCGTTGCGCACGGCGCTGTCCGGGGCCGCGGGTTCGCCGTGGTTGCTCGCGCCCACGCGGCGCAGCCGCACGATGTCACAGCCCCGCGTCCGTTTCGGGGCGCTCCCCCGGCGCCTGTGATGAGGCGCCGGGGAGTCGGTTCACGCCGTCGCGTCCACCAGCGCCAGTTCGTGCAGCCGCTCCGGCGGGCCCGGGCGGGCGTAGTACCAGCCCTGGGCCGTGTCGCAGCCGAGTATGCGCAGCTGCTCGGCCTGGGCGCCGGTCTCGACGCCCTCCACGGTGACGGCGAGGTCCAGGCTGTGGGCCAGCGCGACGATGCCCTCGACGATCTTGAGGTCGACGGGGTCCGCCGGGAACTGCTGCATGCTCTGGGTGAAGGAGCGGTCGAGCTTGAGGACGCTGACCGGCAGCCGGCGCAGGTTGGCGAGGTTGGAGTAGCCGGTGCCGAAGTCGTCCAGGGCGATGTCGACGCCCATCTCGGCCAGCCGGCGCAGCGGCTTGAGCAGGTCGTCGTCCGCGCCGATCAGCGCCGACTCGGTGACCTCCAGGCACAGCGCGTCGGGTGCGACCCCGGTCCGCTCCAGGATGTCGACGGTGTCCTGGACCAGACCGGGATGGGTGAGCTGGCAGGGCGACAGGTTGACGTTGATCCGCAGCGGGCCGGCGGCGGTGCTCTCGCCGTACCGCTCCCGCCAGACCCGGGCCTGCCGCACGGACTGCTCCAGGACCCAGCGGCCCAGCGGCACGATCAGCCCGGTGTGCTCGGCGAGCGGGATGAACCGGTCCGGGCCGAGGACGCCGTGCTGCGGGTGCAGCCAGCGCACCAGGGCCTCGGCGCCACGCACACTGCCGTCGCCGAGGTGGACCAGCGGCTGGTACTCGATGAAGAACTCGCCGCGTTCCAGGGCCGCCGGCAGCGCGGTCGTCAGGCCGTGCCGGGTGATGACGCGGGCGTCGGCCTCCGGGTCGGCCAGCTCGAAGCGGTTGCCGCCCGCCGACTTGGCCCGGTACATGGTGATGTCGGCGCTGCGCAGCACCTCCGCCGGGCTGCGCTCCCCCGCCGGGCCCTCGACGATGCCGATGCTGCCGCGCACCGTCAGTTCACGGCCGTCGACGCTGATCGGGGCGAGCAGCGCGTTCATGATGCGGTGGGCCAGTTCGTCGACCTCGTGCCGGGTGTCCGGGCCGGTGGTCAGCGCGACGAACTCGTCGCCGCCGAGCCGGGCGACCATCTCGCCGGGCGCGGTGGCGCAGGCCTGGAGGCGGTCAGCGACCTCCACGAGCAGCCGGTCGCCGGCCGCGTGGCCGAGGCTGTCGTTGACGGTCTTGAAACCGTCGAGGTCCAGGTAGCAGAGGCCGAAACGCTGGCCGGGGCCCGCGTTCAGGGCCTTCTCCAGGCGTTCGAAGAAGAAGCTGCGGTTGGGCAGTCCGGTGAGCGCGTCGTGCGTGGCCTCGTAGCGCAGCCGCAGGTTGAGCAGCCGGCGCTCGGTGGTGTCCTCCATCAGCGCCAGCTGGTACTGCGGGGCGCCGTCGGCGTCGCGCAGCAGGGAGACGGTGAGGTTGGTCCACAGGACGGTGCCGTCGGGGCGGTAGAAGGCCTTCTCCACGTGGTAGTGCTCGCGCTCGCCGCGCACCAGCTCGTCGTAGAGCCGCCAGATCTGCGGCGCGTCGTCGGGATGCGTCCACTCCCTGACCTTGCCGCCGCGCAGCGTCGGGTCGGCTATGCCGAACATGCGCATCAGCGCGCCGTTGACCTGGAGGACGTTGCCCTCCAGGTCGGCGATGCCGATGCCTATCGCGGCGCCCTCGAAGACCGCGCGGAAGCGGGCCTCGCTGGCGTGCAGGGCCTCGGCCACCACGCCCTGCGCCTTTAGGGCGGCCTGCGCGATGGCCTCCTGCTCGGCCAGGGTCCGGGCCCGCAGCGCCCCGGCGAACCCGGCCGCGACGGCGTGCTGGAGCCGCGCCGAACGGGCCCGCAGGTGCTCGGGGTCGCCGTCCTCGCCGCAGTAGAGCACGAGGTAGGCGTCGACGCAGTCCAGGGTCCGGGCCAGCGCGTCGGGGTCGGTGCAGTGCGCGTCGACGAGCGCCGCGCCGACCGCCTTGGCCTGAGCCGCGTCGAAGCTCCGCGCCCGCAGCACCCCGCTCAGCCGGCGGGCCAGCGGCAGCAGTTGCTCCTCGAACTCCGGCCGGGTCGACGACGTCGAGGTCACCGGGAACACCGCCCGGCTCCAGATGGTCGCGAACCGGCGCAGTCTGTCCTCCGGCCCGCCCGGCTGTGCCGTCACGCCGTACGCCCCACGCCGGCGAACCCGGAGAACGCGTACGGGTCCTCGTCCTGCGGCGACTCCTCCGGCCGCCAGCGCGGCATCGGAACCAGTCCGGGCTCCACCATGTCGTACCCCTCGAAGAACCGCGCGATCTCCTCGCGCGAACGCATGATCAGCGGGTTGCGGATCTCCTGGTACACGTCCACCGCGCCCCCGGCCCGCTCGGCGGGCAGCGGGATCCCCTCGTACGAGGCGTGCGTGAGGACGAGCAGGCTGCCGGGCGCGAGCGCGTCGCTCAGCTCGGCCACCGCCCCGTACGGGTCGTCCGCGTCTTCCACGAAGTGCAGTATGGCAACCAACAGGAGGGCCACCGGCCGATTCAGGTCGATCAGCCGCTCCACCTGAGGGCTGGAGAGGATCTCCCGCGGCTTCAGGAGGTCGGCGGCCACCACGTCCGCGTCGTCGACGTCCGCCAGGACGGCCTCGCTGTGCGCGACCGCCACCGGGTCGTGGTCGACGTAGACGACGCGCGAGCCCGGGCGGCTGCGCGCGGCCACCTCGTGGACGCTGCCGAAGGTGGGGATGCCGGAGCCGATGTCCAGGAACTGGTCGATGCCCTCGTCGGCCGCGAAGCGCACGGCGCGGCGCATGAACGCCCGGTTCGCCTGCATGATCTTGGGGAGACCCGGCATGAACTCCATGGCCTTGCGGGCCGCTTCCCGGTCGACCTCGAAGTTGTGCGACCCGCCCAGGTAGAAGTCGTAGATCCGGGACACGCTGGGCACCGTGATGTCGATGCTGCGTGGGGCCCAGGCGGGACGCTCCATCTGGCTCTCCAAGGCGTTGGCGGTCCGGCGTTCGAGCAGAGGCTACTGATCGCCCGCCGAACGGGCGAGCCCAACCGGAAATTGACCGTCCGTTCCCGGTCACTGCCTGCGGCACGTGCCTGACGCCGGGCGCGCGAAAGGGGCCGTCCGCTCCGAATGGGTACGGAGAGGACGGCCCGTTGGTCGCGCGCGCCGAAGGTGAGCAGGCGGGAGGTGCTACTTCTTCGGCGCGCCGACCGGCTTTCCGTCGGGCGAGACGGCGTACCAGGTGCCGCCCACGCCCTGCCCGTTGGTGTCGCCGGCCTTCTTGTCCCCGGCGAAGGTGTAGACGGGCCAGCAGTCGACCGTCTGCTGGGCCGCACCGTCGGGCCGGGTGAAGGTCATCAGGTCCTTCTTCACGACGCCCTCGGTGTCGTTGGGTTCCACGGGCGCGACGACCGGCCACTTCTCCAGGCAGGCGCCGGTGCAGGCCGACACCGGCTTCGGCCACGCCTCGTCCTTCATGAAGCGGTAGACCGTCATGCCGTTCTTGTCGACGACGATCTCGCCGAGCTTCGGATCGTCGCGGGTGGACAGTCCGGGCAGTTCGGATGCCTCGGCCTTCTTGCCGTCGGCGGCGAGCGCGTACCACTTGCCGCCGACGCCCTGGCCCTTGACGTCACCGGCGGCGGTGTCCTTGGCGTAGCGGTACGCCGGCCAGCCTCCGATGGTCAGTTGCTTGGTGCCGTCGGCCCGGGTCACCTCGCCGAGCAGCGCCTCGTCGATGCCCTCGCCGGCCAGGGCGTCGTCGGCGGCCACGGGGGGCCAGGCGGTGGCGCACTCGCCCTCGCACGTGGTCTTGGGCGGCTGGGCGGTGTCCGCGTCGAAGCGGTAGAGGGTGCGGCCCGCTCCGTCGGTGACCAGCTCGCCGATCTCGGCGTTCGCGGTGACGGACAGCTTGCCCGCGGACTCGGGCTTCTTCGCCGCCTGCGCGCCGTCCGCTCCGGCCCCGAGCCCGTTGCCCGTGCCCGCGCCCGCGCCGATGTCGCCCACGTCGCCGGGAGCGGCCGTGGCGCCCACGTTCTGGCTGCCGGTGGCGCCGCCGCCGTCCTGGCCGCACGCCGTCGTCAGCGCCAGCACCGCCGCGGCGCCCGCCACGAGTGAGGCGCTCCGCCAGGAGGTCTTCATCGTCAATCCCCGATCGTCACGAAGGTGTTGGAGCGGCCGCTGCGCCGCCGCACGACACTGGGTACGCGCGAAGGAGCGGGTTGTGTTCAACGGGGAGCGGTTTTTCTGAGGGTCAAGCCGGAGGGCGCGCCGTGTCCCTCCTTCGGGCCAATCGTGCGGTGATCGGACGTGGCGGGGCCCGGCAGGCTCCATGATCTGCGTCGTGCATGGACCCGAACCGTCCCGATCCGCCTCCGCCGGACGGGCGTTGGCCCTGGTGGCGCTGACGTTCACCCTCGCCGGCGCACCGATCGGCCCGGCGCAGGCCGACGCCTGCGCGTACGCGTCGACCGGCCCGGGAGGCACCGAAGCGGTGGCCGTCGCCGGAAACGGCTCCTGGCCCGCCTTCCCGCCGTGCCCCGAGCCCGAGCCGACACCGACGCCCACCCCACCCCCGCCGCCACCGCCACCGCCGCCCAAACCCACTCCCCCGCCGCCTCCCGCGCCCGAGCCTCCCCCGCCGACGCCACCCGCCCCGAGGCCGGAGCCGCCGCCTCCGCCGCCCCCGCGCCCGGCGCCGGACCGGCCCGCACCGGCACCGACACCGGGGCCGACGGTGCGGCCGGCACCGCCCTCCAGCCCCGCCCCGCAGCCGGCCCGCCCGGCTCCGCCGGCTCCCGGGCCGTCCCTCACGCCCACGCCCCGGCCGTCCCTCACGCCGGTGCACTACCCGCGCTACCGCGCGGCCCGGCCGCAGCAGCGGTCCTCGCGCGGGGCCACCTCTCCGCTCGTCTTCGTCCTGCTCATCACGGTGCCCGCGGTGGTCGCCGTCGCCGCGCTCCGTGCGCGCTGATCCTCTGGAGCCCCTCTTGCCGGAATGGCTTGTTCTCACCCTCGCGATGCTGGCCGCGGGTGTCGTGGTCGTCATCATCACCGTCGTACGGCACCGCAGGGCGTCCGACGACGAGGACATCACCGAGACCCCGGACGTCATCGAGTACATGACGATGTGGATCGGTGTGGTGTACGCCATCGTCCTGGGCCTGGCCATCGCCGGTGTCTGGGAGGCCCGCAGCGCCGCCCAGGACCACGTCCAGGCGGAGGCGGTCGCGCTGCACGAGATCACGGAACGCGTCCGGGTCTACCCGCCCGACGTCCGTGACCGGATCCGGGAGGATGTCAACGCCTATGTCGGACACGTCGTCACCACCGAGTGGAAGGTCATGGCCGACGACGGCGAGGTGACCGAGCGCGGCACCGAACTCCTCGACCGCGTCCGCGCGGACGTCACCGACTACGAACCGAAGTCGGACTTCGAGGCCCAGGCGTACCAGCCGCTGGTCGACCAGGTGACCGCGGCGGACCAGGCCCGCATCGCGCGCTCGGAGTCGACCGGGGCCACCATGCCGGGCGTGGTGTGGTTCGGGCTCGTCACGGGAGGCGTCGTCACGGTCGGGATGGTCTTCGCCCTGCAGATCCGGCGTACAGCGCGCGAACTGATCCTCGCCGGGCTGTTCTCGGCGCTGATCGCGTTCCTGCTCTTCCTGATCTGGGACTTCGACGCGCCGTTCAGCCGAGGGGTCGCCGCGTCCACGGACCCGTTCCTCAACCTGTTCCCCGGGGCGAAGGACTGACCTGACCGGGGCCGGGGGGCGCGCGACGCGCCGTCGGCGTCCCCCGACCGGCCCATGGATGTGCCCCATTCGCACGACTGCGATCGCGTCCGCGCGCCCTCCTTCCTAGCGTTTCGGTCATCGAGGTGCATCACAGGCACGAGCGGAACAGGTCCGCCGCCGCTCCTCGGGGACCCGGAGGATTCACCATGCGCGCGATACCCGTCGCCTCGGTCGCACTGCTGGGCGCCGCCGCCCTCTCCGCCTGTGTACCCGCCGGGGCGGCGCCGGGCGGCGGTTCGACGTTCGGGTTCACCCTCTCCCCCGCCACCGTCGCGCCGGGCGGCGAGGTGACGCTGGGGGTGGGCCGCGCCGCGGGCGGCTGCGAGGGGCGCGTGACCGTCTCGTCGCCGGTGTTCGACACCGTCACCATCCCGCGCCACGAGTCGTCGGCGACGGCGCGGGTCGACCGGGACGCCGGGCGCGGGGCCGTCTACGAGGTGACGTTCGCCTGTGGCGGCAGGACCGAGACGCTGGAACTGACCGTCGCGGGCGGCCACTCCGGGCACCCCACGCACCACCCCCGCCACCCCGACAAGGGCGTGCACGCCGGCGAGGGCGGCAGCGTCGCCGGGTTCGACGTGACGGAGATCGGGCTCGGCGCCCTGCTCGTGGCGGGCTCGGTCGGCGCGGCCTACCACCTCTCGCGCCGTCGCTCCGGCGAGGACGCGGCCTGACCCTCCCGGCACCGACGGGGCTTGGTCCCCGGACCCGATAGCGGGTCCGGGGACCAAGCCCCGTCGGTGTGCGACGCCGGCGCGTGCTGCGAAGGGGGCCGGACGGACCCGCCCCCCGAAGGCGGGGCCCGTACGGTGACGGCCGGGTACGGGTCAGAACCGTCGTTCGGCCCGGCGGCGCATCCAGAACAGGCCGCCGCCGGCGACGGCCGCGGCGACGAGCCCGCCACCGATCGCGATGTCGGTCGGCGTGGCCCCACTGGAGCTGCTGCCGCCGATGCCGCCGCGGACGCCGCCGATGACGGTGAAGGCGGCCGGGCGCGTCAGCCGCCTGCCCGAGCAGTTGACGGTGATGTCGTAGGAGCCCGGCCGGGCGTCCTGCCTGATGGTGGCGGTGCCCCTGGACGTCTCGTTGGCACCCCTGACCGGGGTCAGATGGGTCGTGCGGAAGGCGTCCGAGGTCATCGTGCCGCCCTGCGGGCAGCCGTCGACCGTGACGGTCATCTGACCGCCGCGGGCGATCACGCTGGGCAGGGCGACGATGTTGCTCGGCTGGTTGTGGTCGCCTCCGGCGGTGGCCGTGGGAGCGGCCAGCCCGAGGACAGCGACCGCGGCGCCGGCTGCCGCGAGGGCACGAGTGTTGCGCATGTGATCCTCCGCGGAAGACGCCCCGGGTCCCGTCCCCGGTCGATCGGCGAGAAAGCGCCTCCCAGAAAGACCCTCAGTTGCCCTGCCCGGGGCCGCATTTCGGGAATGGTCCGTCCTGGTGAGGAGGTGTGCCGGGCCGGAACCGCGCCAGTGGATATCGCCGCAGGTCACGGACCGTCAGAAATCTTCTGGCGGGGCGATCCCGGATGGCGCACCGAAAGGCGTGCGCACCACCCGTTCGCCGCCGCCCCGTCGCCGGTCGGACGCCCTGCGCTTAGCGTGCTCGTATGCGCGGACGACCCGGCGACGGCCGGGGCGAGAGGGGATGTCGAATGGATGCGTCCGAGTGGGCCGAAGAGGAGGAGCGGCGCAGGAGGCGTGCTCCGTGGGGCGTGATAGCGCTTGTCCTGCTGACCGGGCTCGCGCTCATCCGCAACGGCTCGGGGGAATTCGACCAGGGCCCGCCGCAGCCGGCGTCCGCCGCCGCGTCGGACAGTCGCGTCGCGGGCGGCGACACCGCCGCCGCGGGCCTCGCGCCGCTGCCGTACGCGGTGCCCGACCGGGTCGGCATCCCCGCCATCCAGGTCGACGCGCCCATCATGCCGGTCGGGCTCGACGCGGACGGCTGGGTCGCCGCACCGCCGCCCGAGGACCCGAACCTGGCCGGCTGGTTCACCGGCGCGGTCTCTCCCGGTGAGAAGGGGACCGCGGTCGTGGTCGGCCACGTGGACAACCAGCAGGGGCCCGCCGTCTTCTACGGACTCGGGGCGCTGAAGAAGGGGAACAAGGTCGAGGTGCACCGTCAGGACGGGAAGACGGCGGTGTTCGAGATCTACGGCATCGAAGTGTTCGAGAAGGACGACTTCCCGGGCGACCGGGTCTACGCCTCCAAGGGAAGTCCCGAACTGCGGGTCATCACCTGCGGCGGCGGCTTCTCCAAGCAGAACGGTTACGAGGGGAATGTCGTCGCCTTCGCCCGCCTGACCGAGATCCGCTGACCGAGATCCGCTGACCGAGATCCGCTGACCGAGTACTGCTGACCGCGCCCCGGCCGGGGGCGTCCCGGCCGGGGTGGTGTGGCGGCGGGCCTCAGGCGTACCGCCGCCGGGGGACGGTGAGGTGGTAGCCGGAGTCGAGCAGTTCGGGCAGATAGCGGCGAAGGGCGCGGACGGTCTGCGTACGGTCGCCCCCGGCGTCGTGCGAGAGCACCACGACGCCGGGGGCGGCGCCGTCCTCGACCCGGTCGACGATGGTCCCGGTGCCGGGGGTGGTCCAGTCGAGGGTGTCCACGGTCCACGCGAGGGGCTCCATGCCCAGCTCGGCCCCGAGCTGGAAGGCGGCGCGGTTCCACGCTCCGTACGGCGCCCGGAACCATCGGGGAGCCTGACCGCAGGTCCGCTCGACGACCTCGCTCGTGCGCTCCATCTCGGAGCGGATGCGGCGCCGGCCCAGGCTGGTCAGCAGCGGGTGGGACCAGGTGTGGTTGCCGACGACGTGCCCCTCGTCGGCCATCCGGGACAGCAGGTCCCTGTTGTGGTCGGCCATCTCCCCGCACACGAAGAACGTCGCGCGCACGTCGTACTTCGCGAGCGTGTCCAGGATGTCCGGGGTGTAGCGGGCGTCGGGTCCGTCGTCGAAGGTGAGCATCATCGTGCGGCCCCGGCCCGACATGCGCAGGATCGGCTCGCTGCGCACCGGGGGCCGCCGGGGCGCGGCCCGGGGCGCTCCGTATCCGGTCAAGGGCTGGAGGCGGTAGGCGGAGGGGCTGAGCGGGCGGCGCGGCGGGGGGCCGGGGGCGGGGGCGGCCGGGCGGGCCGGTCCGCTTCCCGAAGCCACCGCGAGCACGCCGGCGGTGCCGGCCGCTCCCAGGGCCGCCGCGCCGGTGAGCAGTGCGCCGCGCCGGGTGAGCAACTGATCCTTCTTCATGACTCATCAGTCGCCCGGCCGCGGTCCGGCGCACCTGAGCAACACCGGAGCGGCGGTACGGAACCACCCGCACGGCCCAGGCGCGCGGGGGGCTCCGATAGCCTCGCCGCGTGACGGAACAGCACTCCCGGCAGTTCGAACGGGGCACGGACGGGCCGAAGGTCATCGTCGTCGGGGTCGACGGCTCCGACTCCTCCCTGCGGGCGGCGGCCTACGCCGGCGGCCTGGCCCGGCGGCAGCACGCGCTGCTCGCCGTGGTGTACGTGCAGCCGGTGCTGGCGGCGGGCGCGGCACTCGGGGCGCCGGTGGCGGACACGACCGACGAGATCGCCGAGGAACTGGTGGCCCAGATCCGGGAGGCGACCGAGCGGTCCAAGGGGATATTCGACGTGCGCTGGGAGTTCCACACCTTCCGCGGCGACCCCTACAACGGCCTGGTCAAGGCGGCCGACGAGCTGAAGGCCGACGCCGTCGTCGTGGGCGCCTCCGAGCAGGCCGGACACCGGATCGTCGGTTCCGTCGCGGTGCGGCTGGTCAAGGCGGGGCGCTGGCCCGTGACGGTGGTGCCGTAGCACCGGTCGGCGCGGTGCGTGCGTCGCGGCTTCCGCAGCGGACGGGGGTGCGTCATCATGATCCACCGTCAGCCGTTTGCCGTTCACAAAGAGGTGAGGCGCGTGGCCGGGTTCCGCATGGGCGAGGGAGTTCTCCGCCGCAAACCCATCGAGCACATCGACGAGACGGAGGGCGGGGAGGGTGCCGGGCTGCAGCGGACGCTGGGGCTGTGGCAGCTGACCGCGATCGGCGTGGGCGGCATCATCGGGGCGGGCATCTTCACCCTGGCCGGCACCGTCGCCAACGGCACGGCGGGGCCCGCGGTCCTCGTCTCCTTCCTGATCGCGGGCGTCGCGAGCGCGGCGGCGGCGCTGTCGTACGCCGAGTTCGCCGGGATGATCCCGAAGGCGGGGTCCGCCTACACCTACGGCTACGCGGTCCTGGGCGAGCTGGCGGGCTGGTTCATCGGCTGGGACCTGCTGCTGGAGTACACGGCGATCGTGGCGGTGGTCGCGATCGGCATCTCCGGCTACTTCAGCTTCCTGGTCGGCGAGATGGGCGCCGACCTGCCGAACTGGATGCTGGGCGCGCCCGGCACCGGTGACGGCCACCGGGTCGACCTGTTCGCCGCGGTGCTGTGCCTGTTCATCGCGTACCTGCTCACGCTCGGCATCAAGAACGCGGCGCGCTTCGAGATGGTCGTGGTCGTGCTGAAGGTGCTGGTGGTGCTGCTGGTGATCGCGGTCGGCGTCTTCCACATCGACACCTCGAACTACAACCCGTTCTTCCCCTACGGGGTCGGCGGGGCGTTCACGGGCGCGGCCACGGTGTTCTTCGCGGTCTTCGGCTACGACGCCATGTCGACGGCGGCCGAGGAGTCGAAGGACGCCCAGCGGCACATGCCGAAGGCGATCATCTACTCGCTGATCATCTCGATGGTCCTGTACGTGGCCGCCTGTCTGGTGCTGACCGGCATGCAGAACTACAAGGAGATCGACAAGGAGAGCGGCTTCTCGACGGCGTTCAAGTCGGTCGGGCTGAGCGGGCTGGCCGACGTGATCGCGGTGGGCGCCATCATCGGCATCCTGACCGTGATGTTCACGTTCATGCTGGGCGTCACCCGCGTGTGGTTCTCCATGTCGCGGGACGGGCTGCTGCCCAAGTGGTTCGCCAAGACGCACCCGACGCGGCGGGTGCCGACCCGGGTGACGTGGATCGTCGGGTTCGCCTCGGCCGCCATCGCCGGGTTCCTGCCGATCGGCGAGGCGGCCGAGCTGACCAACATCGGCATCCTGCTGGCGTTCGTGGTGGTGTGCGCGGCGGTGATCGTGCTGCGCTACCGGCAGCCGGACCTGCCGCGCTCCTTCCGTACGCCGTGGATGCCATTCGTCCCGGCGCTGGGGATCGTGTTCTCGATCTGGCTGATCACGTTCCTGCAGTGGCAGACCTGGGCGCGGTTCGCCGTGTGGTTCGCGCTCGGCCTGGTGGTCTACTTCGCCTACTCGTACCGGAAGTCGGAGCTGGCGCGCCGCTAGAGGGTGCGGAGGAAGTCGAGCAGGATGCCGTTGAACTCCTCCGGCTTCTCCAGGTTCGTGTAGTGACCGGCGCCGTCCATCGTCACGGACCGGCCGTCGCGGACCGTGCGGACCAGCCGGTCGGCGGCGCCGGTCAGGTCGTCCGGTTCGAGTGAGCCGTTGACGGCGAGGACCGGCACGTCGATCTTCGGGACGCGGGACCAGGTGTCGGTCATCGGCGTGTGCAGATCGGGTTCGCCGGGGCTGTGCTTGGACATCGTGTGGAGGGCCATCTCGCCGAGCCGGCGCGTGATGTCGGGGTCGATGTCGTCCGCCGTCCGGTGCCTGCCGGGTACCACGCGCAGGAACGCGGCGAGCCAGCCCTGGAGGTCACCGGCGGCCAGGGTGCGGGCGTACTCGGCCTGGATCTCCCGGTACCAGGGATCGGTGTACTCGAAATCGCTGGTCGCGGCCCCGCAGGCGACCACCGCGCGGACCAGCTCCGGGTACTCCACGACGGTGTCGGTGGCGATCGCGCCGCCCATGGACAGACCGACGAGCACGGCGGGGCCGGCGTCGAGGTGCCGCAGCAGCCCGGCCAGGTCGTCCGCCCAGCGGAACGGCCTGGTGGCGTTGGCCGAGAAGCCGTGCCCACGGACGTCGGGGGCGATCACGCGGTGGCGGGCGGCCAGGGCCGGGATCTGGGCGTCGTACAGGCGGTGGTCGACGAATCCGGAGTGGAGGAGCACCACGAGGTCCCCGGCGCCGGTGTCGCGATAGGCGATGTCACCGTCCGAGGAGGGGAAGAAGCGCAGATCCGAAGCAGCAGTCATGACAACCAAGGTGTCATCTTGGGTCGGTTTTGGCAACCAAGGTGTCATGATGGCGAGGTGAAGGACACCGACGCCCCCCTCCCCCCGGACGCCCTCGCCGGGCGCCTCACCGAGGTCTACGACCTGGTCGGCCCCCTCTACCGGCGCGCGCAGCGCAGCGTCGAGCAGGGCCTGGAAGCCGACGGCCTGTCCGTCGGCGTCCGCGCCGTGCTGACGCTGCTGCACCGCAACGGGCCGATGACCGTGCCGCAGATGGGCCGCGCCCAGGCGATCAGCCGTCAGTTCACGCAGCGCATGGTCAACGACGCCGCGGCCCGGGACCTGGTCGAGAGCATCCCCAACCCCGCGCACCGCCGGTCGTCGCTGATCCGGCTGACCGGCCGGGGCGAGCGGACCATCGCCGCCGTGCTGGACCGGGAGCACCGGCTGCTGCGCGAGGTCGGCGGTGATCTCACCGGTACCGACGTCACCACGTGCCTGCGCGTGCTCGGGGCCATGCTGACGGCCCTCGACCACGTGGACGACGCCTGATCCGGGCCCCGGTCTACTTCCCCATCACCAGCCCGTCCCCGGCAGCGCCCCGGCTGAGTACGACGTCGCGGATGCGGTCGCGCACGGCCCGCACGTCGGCACCCTGCTCCAGCGCGCGGTTGAGGTTCACGATCCGGCCGGCGTCGACGTCGAAGAGCTGCGGGACGAACTCCGCCCTGGTCACCCGCCAGCGCTCGCCGGGCCGGGCGGGCGGGGCGAAGGTGAAGCGGCCGATGGTCGACTGGTTGCCCCGTGGGTCCCGGGCACCCTCGTCGTTGATCATCTCGCCGGCGATCTGGTCGCCCATCCCGTAGACCACCCAGGTGCCGTTGACCTTCTCGTACGCCTGCGGGACATGGGCGTGGGTGCCGAGGATCAGGTCGATGTCGGGGCGGTCGCCGGTGCGGGCGGCGGTCAGGTCGTGGGCCAGGGCCAACTGGTCCTGGTCGGGCTCGTCCTGCCATTCGGTGCCCCAGTGCAGGGACACGACGACGACGTCCGCACCGGCCTCGCGGGCGGCCCGCGAGTCGGCGACGACGGCCTCCTGGTCGATCATGCCGACCGCCCAGGGCTGCCCCTCGGGCAGCGGGTGGCCGTTGGTGTGGAGGGTGTAGGCGAGGTGGGCGACCTTGGCCCGGCCCGCGCGCAGGACCGTGACGGTACGGGACTCGGTCTCGGTGCGCGCCGTCCCGGCGTGCCGTACGCCGGCCCGGTCGAGGGCGTCCAGGGTGCGGCGGATGCCGTCGGCGCCGTCGTCGACGCTGTGGTTGGAGGCGGTGGAGCAGCCGTCGTAACCGGTGGCCGCCAGTGCCTCGGCGACCTGCGGCGGGGACTTGAACAGGGGGTAGCCGCTGTAGTCGCCGTTCGCGCCGTACACGGTCTCCATGTGGCACAGGGCCAGGTCGGCGCGCGAGACGACGGGCCGGGCGCCGGCGAGCATGGGGCGGAAGTCGTGGCCGGTGCCGCCCGCGTCGAAGCGGGCCCGTTCGATGATCGAGTCGTGCGGCAGGACGTCGCCGGAGGCGGCCAGGGTGAAGACGCCGGTGTCCGCCGCGGAAGGGGCCGGGGCCGGCCGTCTCGGCGGTTCGTGGTCGCGGGCCTGACAGGCCGCGCCGGCGGTGAGGAGGGCGGTCAGGGCCAGGGCCACCTGCCGACTGCGTGTGATCATCCGTTCACTCCGCTGGGTCGCACACACCGATGAAAAATCACATTTACGTACAAATAGATAATGAGGTTCGCGTCGGCACGGGCGGCTCCGACACGCCCATTAGCCCGTCCGGCGTGCACGAACTCAGGCTCCGGCCGGCCGGGCGGGCGGAGCCGACCGTTCGTCGAACCGTTCGTCGACGCGATCGACCGTCCGTCGCACACCCGTGCGCGCGCCCTGTCCCCGAACGGCCCCCTGCGGTGCCATACGGCCATGACGGCCGGAATGACCCTGATGGACAGGACGAACGGAACGACCGCCGAGCACGAGCTCGCCGCACTCCAGCGCGAGCACGGCCGGCCGCTCTTCGCGCTGCTGCTGCGGCTCAGCGACGGCGACCGGCAGCGCGCCGAGGACCTCGTGCAGGAGACCCTGGTCCGCGCCTGGCAGCATCCCGAGGCCCTGCGCGCCGAGGACTTCGACTCCGTACGCCCCTGGCTGCTCACCGTCGCCCGGCGCCTGGCGATCGACGCGCGCCGGGCCCGGCAGGCGCGCCCGGCGGAGGTCGGGGACGCCGTCCTGGAGAACGCGCGCGTCTGCGCGGATCACGCCGAACGGGCCGCCGCGGCCCTGGACGTGCGCGAGGCTGTGAAGACACTCACGCCCGAGCACCGTGAAGTCCTGGTGCTGGTGTACTTCCAGGGGGCGAGCGTGGCGGAAGCGGCGGCGGCCCTGGGGATCCCACCCGGTACCGTGAAGTCGCGCGCATACTACGCGCTGCGTGCCCTGCGCAGGGTGCTACCGGGATACGCCGCCGACCTGCGGTGAAACCGACCGTATGGTCAAACCTCCGTAAAGCGCCTTGCCCGGGACCCCGGTTGAGTAATCGGCTGTCCTCATCCGTGTTCCGGACGGGGGCCCATGACCCGGGTCGGGCGACGCGCACGCACCGGAGGAAGGCAGGAAGGGATGCTGCACAGAGGTCAAGAGAGCACGGACGGCACGGGCGGCGGTGAACTGACCGTTCCCATGGCGTGGTTGTACGCCGAGTACATCGCCGACGAGCTGCTGCGGACCGGCGACCTGATGCCGCCCACGTCCTTCGAGTTCCGCGCCGGGCGCGACGCGCTGGCGCTGACGGTCTTCCTGTCCGACACCGACGGCGAACTCGGCGGTGTCCGGGTCATCACCCGGCTGGAGACCTGGCTTTCGCTGACCGCCTACGACCAGCCGTGGCACGAGTGGGTGCACGAGCGGCTCGCCGAGGTCACGGCCGAGGCGATCACCGCCGGACGGCACTCACCGGACCTCGACCTGGCCCGGGCGGCGTGGCGCTGGCTCCAGGAGACCGAGCTGCTCGCCCCGGACCTGAACGCGGTGCCGGGCGGCGCGCCCATGACCGGCGAGGACGAGGGGCCGAAGGTGTGGACGCCGGCCTGGCAACTGGGGCTGCCGCTCGGCCACCTCGCCATCCACCTCTTCTAGGCCGCCGCGCTTCGTCTCCGACGCGTTCCGGATTTCTCCGGGAGCGGACCAATCCGGCGGCCCGGCGGCTCCGAATACCTGGCCCGCGATTCTGTCCGTGCCTTGAGTGATTCGGCGGTCGGGTGCGTACCGGTGGGAGCACGCGGTAACCCCACCCGCACCCAACGGTACGAGGATTCGGCATGAGGTCCCTGGAGAGGCATCGTGACGTCGGCGCCTACGCGCTCGGCGTGCTGGACGAGGCGGAAGCGTTCCGCTTCGAGGACCACCTCATGGAGTGCCCCCGGTGCGCGACGCGGGTGACCGAGTTCGGCCCCGCGACCCGCCAGCTGATGCTCTACCGGCAGGCGACGCCACGCCTCGTCCACCCCATGACCAGGCCCGGTCCACGGCTGCTGGACCGGCTGCTGTCCGAGGTGGCCGCGCGCCGGCGGACCGGCCGCAGGCGGGTGCTGTACGCCGCGGCCGCCGCGGTCGTCTGCGCGGCGGCCGGCCCGGGTGCCGTGCTCCACGCCGGCCCGTCCGCCGCGCCGGCGGTGCGGGTCGCCGCCACCGACGAGCGGTCCGGGGTGTGGGCGCAGGTCACCGCCCAGGACGAGACCTGGGGCACCGGCGTGGAGGTCAGGGTCAAGGACGCGGCGGGACCGCGTGCCTGCCGCCTGGTCGCCGTCGGCCGGGACGGCACCGAGCAGACGGTCACCAGCTGGAACGCCCCTGGACGCGGCGCCGGGGCGAACACCCTGCACGGCGGCGCCGCCCTGCGTCCCGGCCAGATCGCCCGCTACGAGGTGCGGACCGCGGACGGGGAGCGTCTGGTGACACTGCCGGCCGAGTGAGCGCGGCGCCCGGCGAGGCTCACTTGAGCAGCCGGGAGAGCCGGCGGTCCGCCAGTGGCTTGCCGCCGGTCTGGCAGGTCGGGCAGTACTGGAGCGAGGAGTCGCTGAAGGAGACCTCCCGGACGGTGTCGCCGCACACCGGGCAGGGCTCGCCGGTGCGGCCGTGGACCCGCAGGCCGCTCTTCTTCTCGGCCTTCAGCCGGCCGGCCGCGACGCCCCGGGAGCGCTCGACCGCCTCGGTGAGCGTGGCGCGCAGGGCCGCGTACAGGCGGGCGGTCTCCTCGTCGGTGAGCGAGGCGGCCAGCTTGAACGGGGACATCCTCGCCGCGTGCAGGATCTCGTCGCTGTACGCGTTGCCCACGCCCGCGATCAGGCTCTGGTCGCGCAGGGCGCCCTTGAGCTGCCGCCGCTCCCCGTCGAGGAGGGCGGCGAAGCGGGACGCGTCGAAGTCGTCGGCGAGCGGGTCGGGGCCGAGCCGGGCCACGCCCGGGACCTGGCGCGGGTCGGCCACGACGTACACCGCGAGCCGCTTCTGCGTGCCCGCCTCCGTCAGGTCGAAGCCGGCGCCCGTGTCCAGGGCGACGCGCAGGGCGAGCGGGCCCTTGCCGGGCCGGGGCATGCCGCTGGGGAGGCTGTCCTTCCAGTGCAGCCAGCCGGCGCGGGCCAGGTGGGTCACCAGGTGCGGGCCGTCGGCGGTCGCCACGTCGAGGAACTTGCCGTAGCGGTGCACGGCGGCCACCCGGTGGCCCTCCAGGGCGGTGGGCGCGGGGTCGTACGTCTTCAGGACGCTGATCGCCACGGGCAGCACACGGACGATCTCGCGGCCGGTCAGGTGCTCGGTCAGGAAATCCCTGAGCGCCTCGACCTCGGGCAGTTCGGGCATACGTCCAGGGTGCCACCGGGGACCGACAGTGCCAGTGGGCTTCAGCCCGTGCGGCGGGTCACCAGGAACTCGGACCACACGCACTTGCCGCCGCCGCGCGCCTCCACGCCCCACGTGTCGGCGAGCGACTCGACCAGGAGCAGCCCGCGCCCCGAGACGCCGTCGTCCCCGGCCTCGCGGCGGCGCGGCAGGGCGCTGGAGGTGTCCTCGACCTCCACCCGGAGCCGGCGGTCGGTGCCGGTGAGCAGCCGCAGGGTGACGATGGCGGAGCCCTCGGTGTGCATGAGGGCGTTGGTGACCAGTTCGTCGGCGACGAGTTCGATCTCGTCGCTCTGGTCCCGGGCGCCCCAGGCCCGGACGGCGGCGCGGATCATGTGCCGGGCCTCGGTGAGGGCCTGCGGGTCGCCCGGGGACACGTGTTGCCTGAGCCGGCCGAAGGTCCGCGGGGCGCCCGTGCCGTGGCGGCGCAGCAGGAGCAGCGCCACGTCGTCGTCGCCGCGGCGTTCGTCGGCCACGTCGATCAGCCGGTCGGCCAGGTCCCGCACGTCCTGCGGGCCGGCGGTCACCAGCGCCGCGAGGACCTCGGTGCCCTCGTCGAGGTCCACGCCGGGCTGCTCGACCAGACCGTCGGTGCACAGCAGCAGGGTGTGGCCCGGGTCCAGTTCGACGGTGGAGACCGGGTAGGCGAGGCGGCCGAACTCGGCGGACAGGCCGAGCGGCAGCCCGCCCTCGACGCGGACGCGGCGGCAGCCGCCGTCGCCGGACCGCAGCAGTGGGTCGATGTGCCCGGCGCGGACCATCTGGACCACGCCGGTGGCCAGGTCGGCCTCCGCGTACAGGCAGGTCGCGAAGCGGTCGGTGTCGAGTTCGTGCAGGAAGACGGAGGCCCGGGCCATCACCGTGGCGGGGGGATGCCCCTCGGCGGCGTAGGCGCGCAGCACGATGCGCAGCTGGCCCATGACGGCGGCGGCGTGCGTGTCGTGGCCCTGGACGTCGCCGATGACGGCGCCGACCCGCCCGCCGGGCAGCGGGATCAGGTCGTACCAGTCGCCGCCGATGTCGCGGCCGAGGGCGCCGCCGATGGAAGCCGCGCGGTAGCGGACGGCGACGTCGCAGCCGGGCACGCTGGGGATGGTGCGCGGGAGCATGGCCTGCTGGAGGCCCTCGGCGAGGTCCATCTCCTGTTCGTAGAGCATGGCCCGCTGGAGGCTCTGCGCGATGCCGCTGCCGAGGGCGACGAGGACGTTGCGGTCCTGGGCGGAGAAGCCGTACCGGTCGCTGTAGAGCAGGCCGATCGCGCCGATGGGCCGGGCCTGCGCGATCAGCGGCAGGTAGGCCGCTGAGGTGATGTTCAGGTGGGTGATGTTCCGCCACAGGCCGGGATAGCGTTCCGCGAACTCCTCCGGCGACTCGATGAAGCGGGGGCTGAGGGTCCGTACGGCCTCGCTCATCGGGTAGGGCTCGTCGATCCGGGTGACCCGGGTGCCGGGGACGAAGCTGTCGTCGGGGCCGTCGGCGACCAGGCGGATGCGGCCGGCCTCCACCAGCCCCATCACCAGGCTGGTGGCGCCCAGGCGGGTGAGGCCGTGGGTGTCGCGCAGGACGTCGATGACGTCGTCCACCGTGCGGGCGTGCGCGAGGGCGGCAGTGGCGAGCTGGACGACGTTGGTGAGCCGGCGGCGGGCCTCGTCCTGCGCGGCCTGCTCGCGGCGGGCCTCGATGTCGCCGATCTCCTGGGTGGCGTCGCGGACGATGCCGATGATGCGGCGGGGGCGGCCCGTCTCGTCCCGGCGGATGTAGCCCTGGGTGCGGGTCCAGCGCAGGGTGCCGTCGCGGCAGCGCAGGCGGAAGTAGGTGCCGTAGTTCTCGCTGCCGTCCTTCATGGCCTGGGCCACCAGGGCGTCCAGTCGGTGCCCCTCGGCCGTGGGGACGCGCATGGCCAGGGACTCGGGGCGTCCGTCGTACTCCTCGGGGCGCAGGTCGAACACCTCGTACGCCTGGGCGTCCATGTGGAACAGTCCCGTGTCCAGGTCCCAGTCGAAGCTGCCCATGCGGTTGAGCGCCAGGATCGGGTCCGGGTGGGCGGGCCAGTCGTCCGGGAGTGACAGGGCACTCGCTCCCCGGTCAGCCATGAGCCCTACCTTGCCAGGATTCGTCCGATTCTTCGACTCGTGATCCGCGGGCCGTGCGGGGACCCGGCCGGCCGGGGTACACAGAGCGTGACCGGAGGAGAGGAGCGCGGCCTTGGAGTGGTTCACCGCACCCGACTACTGGCTGAGCCGGCTGGTCTTCCAGCGTGCCCTGGCGGTCGTGTACCTGGTCGCGTTCCTGACGGCCGCCCTGCAGTTCCGTGCTCTGATGGGCGAGCGCGGTCTGACGCCGGTGCCCCGCTTCGTGGCCCGGGTGCCGTTCCGGCGGGCGCCCAGCCTGTTCCAGCTGCGCTACTCGGACCGTCTCTTCGCGCTCTGCGCCTGGACGGGGTGCGCGGTGTCGGCGGCGCTGCTGGCCGGGCTGGACTCACTGCTGCCGCTGTGGGGCGCGATGCTGCTGTGGCTGGTGCCGTGGGTGCTGTACCTGTCGATCGTCAACGTCGGGCAGACCTGGTACTCCTTCGGCTGGGAGTCGCTGCTGCTGGAGACCGGGTTCGTCGCCGTGTTCCTCGGCAACGACGAGGTGGCGCCGCCCGTCGTCGTGCTGTTCCTGCTGCGCTGGCTGCTGTTCCGCGTCGAGTTCGGGGCGGGGCTGATCAAGATGCGGGGCGACGACTGCTGGCGGAAGCTGACCTGCCTGGACCACCACCACGAGACCCAGCCGATGCCGGGCCCGCTGAGCTGGTTCTTCCACCACCTGCCCCGGCCGCTGCACCGCGTGGAGGTGGCCGCGAACCACGTCACGCAGCTCGTGGTGCCCTTCCTGCTGTTCACTCCGCAGCCCGTCGCGTCGGCCGCCGCGGCGCTGATGATCGTCACGCAGCTGTGGCTGGTGCTGTCGGGTAACTTCTCCTGGCTGAACTGGATCACCATCGTGCTGGCCCTGTCGGCGGTCCGGTTCCCGGCCGGTCCGCCGTCCGTGCCGGCGGCTCCGCTCTGGTACGTGGTCGTGGTCCTCGCGGTGGCGGCGCTGCTGGTGTTCCTCAGCCATCGGCCGGTGCGGAACATGCTCTCCCGCCGCCAGGTGATGAACCGCTCCTTCGACTCGCTGCACCTGGTCAACACCTACGGCGCCTTCGGGACCGTCAGCCGGGTCCGCCACGAGGTGGTGATCGAGGGGACCGCCGACGCGGTGGCCCGCGAGGACGGGGACTGGCGGGAGTACGAGTTCAAGGGCAAGCCCGGTGACCCGCGGCGCTGGCCGCGCCAGTTCGCGCCGTACCACCTGCGGCTGGACTGGCTGATGTGGTTCGCCGCGCTGTCGCCCTCCTACGCCGGGGCGTGGTTCGGCACCCTGGTGGAGCGGCTGCTGGAGAACGACCGCGCCACGCTGAGGCTGCTGCGCCGCTCCCCGTTCCCGCCGGACGCGCCACCGCGCTTCGTCCGCGCCCGGCTGTTCCGCTACCGGTACACGACGTGGCGCGAGCTGCGGGAGACGGGCGCCTGCTGGGAGCGGACGTACGTGCGGGACTATCTGCCGCCCACGCGGCTGACCGGGGGGCCCGGGGGGTCGTAGCCGCGCGGGCCCGCCCGGTGGGCGGGGCGGGCCCGCGCGCCGGCGCTACGCCCGCCTCAGCCGCAGGGTCATCAGCTGGAACGGGCGCAGCCGTACGGCGATCCGGTCGCCGTCCCTCTCCACCGCGGCCTCCTCCTCGGCGAGGGGGCGTTCCAGCAGGTCGGTGACGGCGACGCCGGCGACCGGGAAACCGGCCGTCAGGGTGGCCCTCGCCCGGCCGCCGTGGGCCTCGTGGAAGCGGACCACGACGTCGCCGCCGCCGTCGTCGGCGAGCTTGACGGCGGTGATCACGACCGCGTCCCGGTCCACGGAGACCAGCGGCGCGACCTCACCGGCGCCCGTCACGCGCCGCTCGGGCAGGTTGATCCGCCAGCCCTCGCGCACGGCGTCGCCGATGTCCGCGCCCGGCACCAGCGCGTGCCGGAAGCGGTGCACGCCCTGGTCGGTCTCGGGGTCGGGGAAGCGCGGGGCGCGCAGCAGGGAGGCCCGGACCGTGGTGGTCGTCCCCGGGTCGCCCTCGGCGCGGACGGTGCGGGTGACATCGTGGCCGTACGTCGAGTCGTTGACGATCGCCACGCCCCAGCCGGGTTCCGCCAGGTGCACGAAGCGGTGGTTGCAGGCCTCGAACTTGGCCGCCTCCCAGCTGGTGTTGGTGTGGGTGGGCCGGTGGAAGTGCCCGAACTGGGTCTCCGACGCGTACCGCTCGGCGTGCACGTCGAGCGGGAAGGCGAGCTTGAGGAACTTCTCCGTCTCGTGCCAGTCGACCTCGGTGTCCACCTCCAGCCGCCGCTCCCCCGGCGCGAGCCTGAGCACCTGGGTGACGCGGGAGGAGCCGAAGGAGCGGACGATCCGCACCGAGGCGCCGTCGTCGCCGGGGGCGACCTCGTCGGCGTCGGTGAGGTCGGTGCCGGTGTTGCGGTAGAAGGCGTCGACGTCCCAGGCGTCCCACTTGTTCGGGAGGTCGGGGTGGAGCTGGAGGAGGTTGCCCGCCAGGCCGGGCGCGATGGTCTCGCGGTCGGCGGCGAGGTCGTACGCCGACACGACCAGGCCGCGGGCGTCGATCCCGACGCGGAGCAGGCCGTTGTCGAGGACGTGCCCGCCGTCCGGGCGCGGGGTGAGATGCGTGCGGCCCCCGGTGGTGGGCGGTGCGGCGGCGCCCGCCGGGACGCCGGCCCGGCTGTGCGGGGCGGAGTTGAAGAGCAGCGGGGTGTCGCCGTCGCCGGCCAGGGCGCGCTGGGCGGCCTCGATGATCCCGTTCAGTTCGCCGGCGACCCGGTCGTAGGTGGCGCGTGCCTCGCGGTGCACCCAGGCGATGGAGGAGCCGGGGAGGATGTCGTGGAACTGGTGCAGCAGGACCGTCTTCCAGACGCGGTCCAGGTCGTCGTACGGGTAGGGGAACCCGGCGCGCACGGCCGCCGTCGCCGCCCACAGCTCGGCCTCGCGCAGGAGGTGCTCGCTGCGGCGGTTGCCCTGCTTGGTCCTGGCCTGGCTGGTGAGGGTGGCGCGGTGCAGTTCGAGGTACAGCTCGCCGACCCACACGGGTGGCCGCGGGTTCTCGGCCTCGGCCTTCTCGAAGAAGGCGTGCGGGGTCTCCCACTCGACGGTGGCGGAGCCTTCGAGGTTCCGCAGCCGGGCGGCCTTGGCGACCATCTCGCGGGTGGTACCGCCGCCGCCGTCGCCCCAGCCGGTCGGGGCGAGGGAGTGCCGGGCGACGCCCTTGTCCTTGAAGTTGCGGGCCGCGTGGGCGATCTCGCCGCCCTTCATGGAGCAGTTGTAGGTGTCGACGGGCGGGAAGTGCGTGAAGATCCGGGTCCCGTCGATGCCCTCCCAGCGGAAGGTGTGGTGGGGGAACGTGTTCGTCTGCGACCAGGAGATCTTCTGCGTCAGCAGGTACTTGGCGCCGGCCGCCTTGATGATCTGCGGCAGGCCCGCCGCGAAGCCGAAGGTGTCCGGCAGCCACGCCTCGTCGTTCTCGACGCCGAACTCGTCGAGGAAGAACCGCTTGCCGTGCACGAACTGCCGGGCCATCGCCTCCGAGCCGGGCATGTTGGTGTCCGACTCCACCCACATGCCGCCGGCCGGCACGAACCGGCCGTCGGCCACGGCCTTCTTCACCCGCGCCCACACCTCGGGCCGGTGGTCGCGCACCCACGCCCACTGCTGGGCCTGGGACATGGCGAAGACGAAGTCGGGCTCGTCCTCCAGGAGGGCGGTCATGCTGGCGGCCGTGCGGGCCACCTTGCGCACGGTCTCGCGCAGCGGCCACAGCCACGCCGAGTCGATGTGCGCGTGGCCGACGGCGCTGACGCGGTGCGCGGAGGGGACGGCCGGGGCGGACAGCACCTCGGTGAGGCGGGAATGGGCCCCGTGCGCCGTGCCGTTGACGTCCTGGAGGTCGAGGGCGTCCAGGGCCCTGTCCACCGCGCGCAGGATCTCCCAGCGGCGCGGCGACTGAACCGGCAGCTCGGCCATCAGCTCGCCGAGGACCTCCAGGTCGAGCACGAGGTTCCACACCGTCTCGTCGAGGACGGCCAGATCCATGCGGGTGAGGGTGTACTGCGGTTCGCGGCCCGCCGTCTCCTTGTCGCCGAGCGGCGTGGGCACGAAGGGACGGGGACCGAAGATGACGGGGTTGGACGCCGCCTCGACGTGCAGGCGCACCTCCTCGCCGCCCTTGGCGGGGGCGCCGATCCGCACCCACTGGTTGCGCGGGTTCAGGCCCTTCACGGGGGTGCCGTCAGGGCGGTAGACCAGGCCCTCGCACTGGAAGCCGGGCATGTTCTCGTCGAAGCCGAGGTCGAGGACGGCCTCGACGGTCCGGCCGGCCCACCGCTCGGGCACGGTGCCCGTGACGCGGAACCAGCTGGTGCCCCAGGGGGCGCCCCAGCGGGCGCCCACCGCGATGGGCTCGGGTGCGGCGGCGAGGCCCTCCTCCACCGGCACGGGCTCGCCGGGCGCGTGCCAGACCGCCACGTCCAGCGGCACGGACTCGGGGTACACGGCGGGGCGGACGCGCTCGTCGAGGACGCGCTGGAGACGGGCTTCCACCAGGTCGCGGTCGTCATGCATGCGGTGCTCCGGGGTCGGTGGGGCGGGCGGTTACCTGACTTCGGGGAGACGGTTGCGGGAGCGGACGTGGGTACAGCTCCCCTTCGGCGCGCGGTCCGAACCGTGCGGTGCGCGCGTTGTGCCGGCCCCGGCTTCGCGGCTCCCGCCTCTCGACGCGGAGGCGTCCGGGCGGGCAGAGTGCTCCCTGCCTACTCGCCAGTAGTCCCGTCCCCCGCACCCCGAGGAGCCCGCTGTGACCGACTGGGCCGGCCGGACCGCCACCGAGATCGCCGCCGCCGTACGCGAGAAGCGGGCCACGCCGGTCGAGGTGGTGGCGGAACACCTCGCCCGGATCGAGCGGCTCGACGGCCGCGTCGGCGCCTTCCGCGCGGTGCGTGCCGAGGCGGCCCTCGCGGAGGCCGAGGAGGTGGGCGCCCGGGACGACCTGGCCCGACTGCCGCTGGCGGGCGTGCCGGTGGCGGTCAAGGACAATCTCGCGGTGCGCGGCGAGTCCGTCCGCGTCGGGTCGGCGGCGACGCCGGAGAAGCCCGCGGGGGACGACCACGTCACCGTGGCCCGGCTGCGGGCGGCCGGCGCGGTGGTGGTGGGGCTGACCAACGTGCCCGAGCTGTGCGTGTTCGGCACCAGTGAGGGCGTGCACGGCAACGCCCGCAACCCGTGGGACCCGGCCCGCTCGGCGGGGGGTTCGTCGGGCGGCAGCGCGGCAGCGGTCGCCGCCGGGATGGTGCCGGTCGCGCTCGGCAACGACGGCATGGGGTCGCTGCGCATACCGGCGGCCACCTGCGGTCTGGTCACCATCAAGCCGGGGTCCGGCATGGTGCCCGCCGGGATCGGGGACGGCGCCTGGTTCGGCATGTCCGAGAACGGGCCGCTGGCGACGACGGTGGCGGACGTCCGGCTGGTGCTCGGGGTCCTCGCGGACGGCGGGCCGACGCCCCGGGAGGACTCCGGCGCCCTGCGGATCGCCGCCTCCCTGCGCAGCCCGCTCGCCGGGATCACCGCCTCGCGTCCGTACGCGGACGCCGTCCGGGAGGCGGCCGGGGTCCTGATGCGGGCGGGGCACCAGGTGCGGCGGGCGGACCCGCCCTACCCGGCGTCGCTCGGCGTGACCTCGCTGACCCACTGGACGGCCGGTACCTCCGTGGACGCCCGGAGCCTGGACCGGCGGCTGCTGGCCCGGCGGACGCGGGTGCACGCGGCGCTGGGGCGGCCCTTCGTCCCCGCCGCCGCCTCCGGCTCCGCCCGGCAGGCACTGCGCGCCCGCCTGGAGCCGTTCTTCGCCGAGTACGACGTCCTGCTCACCCCGGCGCTGGCCCGCCGCTCCCCCGAGGCGGCCCCCTGGCACGAACGCGGCTGGCTGCGCAACGTCGCGGCGAACTCCGCGTACTCGCCCTTCACGCCGCCCTGGAACCTGACCGGCTGGCCGGCGATGACGGTGCCGGTCGGCACCCTGCCCTCGGGCGCGCCCCGCGCCGTGCAGCTGGTGGGGCGCCCGGGGTCGGAGGCGGCGCTGCTGGAGGTGGCGGAGCGGATCGAGGCGCTGCGTCCGTGGCGGCGTACGGCGCCGCTGGACTGAGGCCGTCTACAGCGCGCGGTACATGATGTGCAGGCCGACCCGGCCGTGCCGGGGGTGGTCGAAGGCGTCCGGCACCGTGCCGAGGATCGTGAAGCCGAGGGAGGTCCAGAGCTTCACGGCCGGGTTGGTCTCGACGACGGCGTTGAAGACCATGCCCCGGTAGCCGTCGGCCGCGGCGGCGGCCAGGACGTGTTCGGCGAGGGCCCGGCCGGTGCCGCGGCCCGCCCGGTCGGGGTCGACCATGAAGCCGGCGTTGGCCGTGCGCGCGGCGGGGCCGCCGTAGTTGGGGGTGAGGTAGGCGGAGGCGACGACGGCGCCGGTGTCGTCCTCGGCGACGAAGACGCGTTTGGCGGGGTTCATCCACAGGGCCCGGGCGACCTCCTCGGAGGTGTCCGGGTCCCAGGTGTAGGTCTCACCGGCGGCGACGATGCGGTGCCAGAAGGGCCAGATGTGCGGCCAGTCGTCGGCCGTGGCTTCCCTGATCAGCATGGGCGTGAGTCTCGCACGCCCATGCGCGCGGCGGCGGGGGTGTCAGGGGGTGTCAGTCCACGCTGGGCAGGATGTGGGGCTCGGCGAGGTCGTCCTCGTAGCCCGCGAGGCGGATGGGGGCGGACCGGGCCCACACGTCGAGGCTGCCGATCTCTCCGGGTCGGCGGCCCGCACGCTCGGTGCGTTCCCTGGGGCGTTTTTCCGGTTTGGTCGTCGTCTCCGGTGTCACCGCGCACTCCTTATGTGTCGGGTCACCCTGGGGCCCTGCCGGCCAGTCTCCCGTCCGGCCCCTGGTGCCCGCTGGGGTCTGGGTCGAATGCAGTTCGGACGCGGTGGCGCCGGCAACTCGGGCGGGAGCGGGCCGTTGTGAAGCGGCTCGTCCCATGACGGACCTTGGGTGTGGGTAGGGCCCGGTACTGCCGTCCGTCCGCTCCAGACTAACCAAATGAGCGGGGGTGCGCTCTATGGGGCTCAAAACATGGGAGAACCATTGCCGTTCATTCCGGGCGCAGTTGGCCCAGTCTGCCCGCTTATCTCCCTCTTCGCACCGTGCGCGACTCACCCGTTCGGCCTACATAACCGACCGCGGCTTCGAATATCGACGGTGGGCGTCGCGCAGTTAAGTCGCCGTTGGCTGCGGCGCAAGCTCGTCATGGTCTGCTGCCGGTCGGCAACGGCTGTCTCGTGGGAGGACCGAGGCATGGAACTGCGCAGCGTCGAGGAGCTGATGGACCTGCTGTACGCCTGCCGGGGCGAGCGGTATGCCGCGGACCGCGGCGGGGCCGTGGACCTGCACGGGCACGCGTTGCGGACCGCCGCGCTGCTGCGCCGGCGCCGCCCCGCCGACAAGGAGCTGCAGGTGGCCGGACTGGTGTCGCCCGTGGGCCGGCTGCTGTGGCCCGGCGACCCGGCGGTCCGGACCGCCGACGCGGTGCGGCCGCTGCTCGGCACCCGCGTCGCCCGTCTGCTGCGGCGCCACGCCCACCCCGACGCGTGGGCCCACGACGACGACCTGCTCAGCCTGCGCCAGGCGGACGAGGAGGCCCGGACCACCGTGTTCGACGCCGGGGTCCTGGAGGACTGGCGCACGGTGCTGGAACTGACCGCGGCGCGGAACGCGCGGATGGGCGCCGTCGACTGACGGGCGGACTGCGCCGTCCGCCCGTCGCGCTCACCACTTGCCGGGCGCGTAGTCCTTCAGGAAGACGCCGTACAGGTCCTCGCCCGCCTCGCCGCGCACGATCGGGTCGTAGACGCGGGCCGCGCCGTCGACCAGGTCGAGCGGGGCGTGGAAACCGGCCTCGGCCAGGCGGAGCTTGTCGTAGTGGGGACGCTCGTCGGTGATCCAGCCGGTGTCGACCGAGGTCATCAGGATGCGGTCGGTGTCGAACATCTCCTGCGCGCTGGTCCGGGTCACCATGTTCATGGCGGCCTTGGCGGCGTTGGTGTTCGGGTGGCCCGCGCCCTTGTAGCCGCGGGCGAACACGCCCTCCATGGCCGACACGTTGACGACGTAGGCGCGTCCCGCCCGCGCCGCGCGCGCGGCCTCGGCCATCGCCGGCCGCAGCTTGCTGATGAGGATGAAGGGGGACGTGTAGTTGCACAGCTGGGTCTCGAGCAGTTCCACCGGGGAGATCTGCTCGATGGTCTGGACCCACGTGTTGGTGTCCACCACGTCGGGGACCAGGCCGCCCGCGTCGATGGCGGTGCCCTCGCGGTGCCGGACGACGCTGGCGTTGCCGGCGACCAGCGCCAGGTCGGCGACCTTCTGCGCGTCGAGGCCCGAGGTGCCGACGGGCAGCGCGGCCAGGCCGTCCACGGCACCGGAGTTGAAGGCGCCGATGACGTGGTGGGCGGGCAGTTCACCGGCGGGCAGCGGGGCGCTCTCGCCCTCGACGAGCGCGGCGTACGCGGAGGGCAGGCGGCGCACGGTCTGGGTGGCGTTGTTGATCAGGATGTCGAGCGGACCCCGCTCGGTGACCTGGTCGGCCAGGGCGACGGCCTGGGCCGGGTCGCGCAGGTCGATGCCGACGACCTCCAGGCGGTGGATCCACTCGGCGGAGTCGTCCATGGCCTTGAAGCGGCGGATGGCGTCCTTGGGGAAGCGGGTCGTGATCGTGGTGTGGGCACCGTCACGCAGCAGCCTGAGCGCGATGTACATGCCGATCTTGGCGCGGCCGCCGGTGAGCAGCGCGCGCTTGCCGGTGAGGTCGGCGCGGGCGTCGCGGCGGGCGCGGTTCTCGGCGGCGCAGCTCTGGCAGAGCTGGTGGTAGAAGTAGTCGACCTCGGTGTAGCGCTGCTTGCAGGTGTAGCAGGAGCGGGGGCGCTGGAGTATCCCCGCGATCGTGCCCTCCTCCGTACGGGAGGAGGGCAGGATGCCCTCGGTCTCGTCGTCGATGCGCTGGGCGGACCCGGTGGCGGTGGCCTCGGTGACCGCCTTGTCGTGGGCGGTCTTGGCGGCCCGGCGCTCCTGGCGGCGGCGCTGCTTGACCATGCGGTAGATGTGCGAGGTGGCCCGGCGGACCGCGATCGCGTCGGGGTGGTCGACGTCCAGCTCGTCGAGCTCCTCGAGCACGCTGAGGCAGACGGCGAGCCGTTCGGGGTCGATGCCGGGGCCGCTCGCGGAGGCGGTCACCTCGTCCGTGGTCGCCGAACCGTCCTGTGTCACCGTCATCGCCGCTGCCGTTCCCTGATCACCGAAGCGGCGCTCCGACTCGCGCCCGCTTTCGAACGGCGGATTTTACTTCAGCGACGGGCCCGGCCGCCAAACGCGTCCGGTCGCGCCTCGCAGGCCGTGAGCAAGGTCTCCACCTCCTCGGACAGGGCGCGGGCGAACCGGTCGAGGTCCGGCACGGCCTTCGCGTCGGCGACCAGGCCGTAGTGGACCTGCCCGCGGTACGTCGAGACGGCCACCGCCAGGGAGTGGCCGCGGGCCAGCGGTGCCAGCGGGTAGACCTCGGTGAGCGGGTGGCCGCCGAGCCGCAGCCCGAGGCTGGGCAGCGGGACGCTGGTGACCAGGATGTCGAACCAGAGCCGGGCGGCCTGCCCGACCAGCGGCCCGCCGAGCCGGTGGCCGAGCGCGGGCACGTGGTCGGCGAGCAGCGCGACGGCACCGGCGCCCCGGCCGGGTCCGGCGTCCTTGTTGCGGTCCATGGCGGCGCGGACCACGTCGAGGCGGGAGAGCGGGTCGGGGTCGCCGACCGGAAGCCGTATCAGGTAACCGGAGAGCCGGTTGCCCTGGGGATGGGCGGTGCGCGGGCGGCGCTTGGAGACGGGGATCAGGGCGCGGGGCGCGACGCCCTCGCTGCCGTCGCCGCGCTCGTCCAGCCACTGGCGCAGGGCGCCGGCGACGACCGCGATGAGGACGTCGTTGACGGTGCCGCCGACGGTCTTGCGCACCCGGTGCACGTCGTCGAGGTCGATGGCGACGCCCGCGGTCCGGCGGGTGCCGGAGGGCTCGGCGGTGAGCGCGGCCGAGGAGCGCACGTCGAGGGTGGACAGGGCCGCGGCGGCGCCGATGTCGAGGGCCCGGCCCGCGTCGGACAGGGCGCCGCGCACCTTCTCCGGCAGCGCGCGCACGTCCGGCAGCAGACCGCGCGAGGGCTCGGCGGGCCGCGGGCGGGGGGCGGGGAGGTCCATCGGGTCGAGGATCCCGGCGGCGAGGGTCAGGGCCCGCAGACCGTCGGCCAGGGCGTGGTGGAACTTGAAGAGGACGGCGAAACGGTCACCGTCCGCGCCCGGCAGCACGTGCGCCTCCCACGGGGGCCGGCCGCGCCCCAGCGGGCGTTCCATGAGGCGGCCGGCGCGGGCGTGGAAGTCCGTCGTCGGGGCGTGCAGCCGCACGTGGTCGAGCGGGTCGAAGCCGGGGTCGGGTTCACGGGTCGCGCCGCCGAACGAGAACGGCCGCCGCAGGGCCAGCGGTGGCTGCCAGGTGTCCCGGATCCGCATCCGCAGTCCGGGCACCGCGGGGGCGCGGGCGGCGAGGAGGTCGGCGGCGTGGGCGCCCGCGGTGGGCGAGTGGGCCGTGAAGACGCCGAGCGCGCCGAGGTGCATGGGGTGCTCGGCGGACTCGATGTTCCAGAACGCCAGGTCGAGGGGAGCGAGCGGATCGGAAGTCAAGGGCCTGCCTCGCTTGGACGACGGGTGGACAAGCAGTCAATCGTCCTCCGCCGATTACGGTCAAGTACGATCAAGCTACGCACAGTTAACAGCAGATTAAAGTCCCGCTCCGACGAGAGGAGCGGGACTGCCCGGACACATGGGGCTTCAGTGCTCATGAACGGCGGCACGGCCGCCCGGGCGGCGCGGTGATCCCACCCGGACGGCTGCGGGCCGACCGTGGAGGTGCCGGGCGGACCGTACCGCCGGGGCGGCGGACGGCGCGGACGCCGCCACCGCCCCGGCGGCGCGTGCTCAGCCGGCCGGGCACCCCGCGGGGGTGGGCAGGGACGCGTCGTGGATGAGGGCCTCGTGGGCGGCCCTCACCCGCTCGACGTCCGGCTTCAGGACCTTCCGGTCGTAGGTCGTCAGGCCGTTCAGCTCACCCTCGACGTCCGAGATCTGCGTGTACACGGCCCCGTTGCTGCCCCGGCAGACCAGGGCGCGCACCTCGTCGAGCTTGGTGAGGTAGTCGTCCGTGTACGTCTCCGGGTCGACGTCGACGTACGACTGCTGCACGGACCACGCGTGGCCGGGCACCGCGAGGCCGAGGCCGCCGTACTCGCCGGTGACCAGGGCGCGTTCGCCGTCCGGGGAGGGCGGCAGGGCGGGGCTCGGGTAGCCGTGTTCGTCCATGATGTCGCCGGCGCCCCCGTCGGCCCCGAGGTTCAGGCCCGACTGGTTGTTGACGAGCCGGGTCGGGTCCCAGGCCTTGGCCTGCTCGGCGACGCGCTTGATGTCGTACTGGCCCCAGCCCTCGTTGAAGGTGACCCACATGACGACCGAGGGGCTGCTGACGTGCTCGTCGATCATCTCCTTCATCTCGCGCTCGTACTGGGCCCGGGCGGCGGTGCCGGGGTTCTTCCCGGCGGTCATCGCGGGCATGTCCTGCCAGACCAGCAGGCCGAGCCTGTCGGCCCAGTAGAACCAGCGGTCGGGTTCGACCTTGATGTGCTTGCGCACGGAGTTGAAGCCGAGCCGCTTGTGCAGCTTCAGGTCGTACGCGAGCGCCTCGTCGGTGGGGGCGGTGTGCAGGCCGTCCGGCCAGAAGCCCTGGTCGAGGGTGGCCATCAGGAAGACCGGCTCGCCGTTGAGCATCGTGCGCGGCACGCCGTCCACCTTCTCCACGGAGACCGACCGCATCCCGAAATAGCTCTCGACGCGGTCGTGTCCGACGGTGACCTTCAGGTCGTACAGGAACGGGTCGTCGGGCGACCACAGGCGCGGGTCGTCGATCTTCAGGGTCAGCGGTGTGCCGGTGCGCCCGCTGACGGTGGCGACCTTGCGCTGCCCGGCGTACGCCGTCGCGCTGACCCGTACGCCGTCGCGCACGCCCTTCGGCTCGACGGTCAGCGTGCCCGCCCCGGCGTCGGGGGTGAGCTTCAGGGAGTCGACGTGGTCCCGGGCGACCGGTTCCATCCAGACGGTCTGCCAGATGCCGGAGCTGGGCGTGTACCAGATGCCGCTCGGGTCCAGGCGCTGCTTGCCGACCGGCGGGTTCTCGCCGTCCGCCGCGTCGGTCGGGTCGTAGACGCCGACGATCAGCTCCTGGGTGCGGCCGGGCTTGAGCGCGTCGGTGACGTCGGCACCGAACTTGTCGTAACCGCCCTTGTGCTCGGCGACCTTCGTGCCGTTGACGTACACCTCGGAGTGCCAGTCGACGGCGCCGAAGTTGAGCTTCAGCCGCTGCCCGGAGCCGATGTCCCAGTCGCGGGGCACGGTGAAGGTGCGGCGGTACCACATGCGGTCCTCGTGGCGCTGGACGCCGGAGAGCTGGGACTCCACCGGGTACGGGACGAGGATGCGCTCCTTCAGGTCCTTGCCCACCGGGGGCCGCTCGCCGGCCTCGGCGGCGGCGAACTGCCAACGGCCGTTGAGGTTGCGCCAGGCGTCCCGGGTCAGCTGGGGGCGCGGGTACTCCGGGTGGGCGTTGTCCGGGCCCACCTCGTCGGCCCAGTCGGTGCGCAGCTCGTAGGTCGACCGGTTGCCGCCGCTGCTCCAGAAGGCGCTGACAACGTTGCCCTCGGCGTCGGTGAGGCCGCCCTCGCCGTCGTAGCGGACGTCGGCGGTGCCGGGGGCGTCGCCGTTCTTGTTGCCGACGACGGGCTGGTCGAGGGCGACGAGGAGGGCGGTCGGGTCGGCGGGGTCGACCTTCGCCTCTCCCAGGGGCCACGTGGCGCCGCCGATGACCGCTTCGAGGTGGTCGGTGAGACCGGCGGGGGCGGTCGCCAGCGGGCGCGGGAAGTCGAGCCTGAGGGTGCGGCCGGTACCGAGGACGGTGGTCGCCGTCGCCCCGTCGTAGTCGAAGCCGTCGGGCAGGCGGAACGCGGACTGCGGGACGGGCTCCTTGACGCCGCCGGGCTCGGTCCAGCGCAGGTGGAGGTTGGAGCCGCCGTAGTGCTCGAAGTACTCCAGCTTGATGTCGTACGACTGGTCGGCCGTCAGCTCGATGGGCTGGGCGAACTGTTCGCGGTCCCAGTCGTCGACCCAGTGGTCGATGGCGAGCCGGCCGTCGATCCACAGACGGAAGCCGTTGTCGCCGATGACCGAGAACGTGTGGGCACCGGTCTTCTCCGGCACCACCTTGCCGGTCCAGCGGACGCTGACGTCGTCCGACTGCCCGGTGGCGAAGTCCAGGCGCGGCTCCAGGGTGGCGAAGTCGAGCTGCGGGTCGAAGCCGGTGGCCTTGAGTGCGTGGAAGTCGAAGGCGCCGGGGGCGGACTGGGTGTAGTACTCGCCCTTCAGACCGTGGATCTCGGCGGCCTCGTCGCCGGCCGCGCTGGCGTGCGGCACGGCCGCGAGTCCGGTGACGCCGAGTGCGGCCGCGAGCAGTAATGCCAGTCGGTCTCTGAGTCGTTTGGTGCGCACTGACCCTCTCCTCGGGAACGGGTGGTGGCTGATGGCTCAGGACATCGATGTCATACATCGATGTAACACGGGTGCCAAGGCATGACAGCATGGATTCCGTGTGGCGTCCAGGGACATGACAACGGCCCCGGACACCTCTCGGGTCCCGGGGCCGTCACCCGTCCGTCAGGACACCCGTTGCCCCTTGCCCAGCGCGATCACGCCCCCCTTGGAGACGCTGTACAACTCGGCGTCCCGCTCCGGGTTGACGCCGATCGTCGCGCCCGGCGGCACGTCCACGTTCTTGTCCAGCACCGCCCCGCGCACCACCGCGCCCCGGCCGACGCGCACGTTGTCGTGCAGCACCGAGCCCTGCACGACCGCTCCCGGGTCGACCACCACGCCCGGCGACAGCACCGACCGCGTGACCTGCCCGCGGATGAGGCAGCCCGCGCTGATGATCGACTCGCCCGCGATGCCGCCCGCGTTGAACCGGGCCGGCGAGAGCTGGGCGGAGTGGGTGTAGACGGGCCAGTCCCGGTTGTAGAGGTTGAAGGCGGGCCGCTCGGCGATCAGGTCCATGTGGGCGTCGTAGTAGGCGTCGAGGGTGCCGACGTCACGCCAGTACCCCTGGTCCCGGGAGGTCTCCCCCGGCACGTGGTTGTCGCTGAAGTCGTACAGCGCCGCCTCGCCCCGCTCGGTGAGCCGCGGCAGGATCGAGCCGCCCATATCGTGCACGGAGTCCTCGTCCTCGGCGTCCCGGTGCAGGGCCTCGACCAGGGCCTTGGTGGTGAACACGTAGTTGCCCATGGAGGCGAAGACGCACGCGGGGTCGTCGGCCAGTCCGGGCGGGTCCGCGGGCTTCTCCAGGAAGCCGGTGACGCTCCGGCCGTCGGAGCCGGGCGTGATCACACCGAACGACGACGACTCGGTGCGCGGGACCCGTATCCCGGCGACGGTCACGCCCGCGCCCGACTCGATGTGCTGGGCGACCATCTGGCGCGGGTCCATCCGGTACACGTGGTCGGCGCCGAACACCGCGACGTAGTCGGGCTGTTCGTCGTGGACCAGGTTCAGCGACTGGAGGATGGCGTCGGCGCTGCCCAGGTACCAGCGCGGGCCCAGGCGCTGCTGGGCGGGGACCGGCGTGACGTAGTTGCCGAGCAGGCTGGACATCCGCCAGGTGGTCGTGATGTGCCGGTCCAGGGAGTGCGACTTGTACTGGGTGAGCACGCAGATCCGCAGGACGTCGCCGTTGACCAGGTTGGACAGCACGAAGTCGACCAGCCGGTAGGTGCCGCCGAAGGTGACCGCCGGTTTGGCGCGGTCCGCGGTCAGGGGCATCAGTCGCTTGCCCTCTCCGCCCGCCAGCACGATGCCGAGCACCGAAGGACCTCCACGACGCATGGCCGCTCCCCTCACCCTCGTTCACCCCCGGCTGCCCCGGGCGGGGCGGCCTATGCCTGCGTGCGGAACTCCTCGCCGGGCCGCCTAGGCCCCCTTGAGGACCTCCTCGTAGAGCCGGACGGTACGGCGGGCGACCGCGTCCCAGCCGAACTCGTCCACCGCGCGCGCCCGGCCGGCCTCGCCCATGCGCCGGGCGGCCGCCGGGTCGCCGAGGACGGAGTCCAGCGCCCGCGCGAGGCCCGCCTCGAAGTCGCGGTCCCCGTCGCCGCTGTCGTCCCTGTCGACCAGCACACCGGTCTCGCCGTCCGCGACGACCTCCGGGATGCCGCCGACCCGGGAGGCGACCACGGGCGTACCGCAGGCCATCGCCTCCAGGTTGACGATGCCGAGGGGCTCGTAGACCGAGGGGCAGACGAAGACCGCGGCGTGGGTCAGCAGTTGGACGACCTCCGGGCGCGGCAGCATGCGCGGGATCCAGTACACGCCCTCGCGGGCGCGGCTCAGCTCCGCGAACAGGTCGCGGAACTCCTGGTCGATCCGGGGCGTGTCCGGGGCGCCGGCGCACAGCACGACCTGCGCGGCCGGGTCGATGTCCCGCACGGCGCGCAGCAGGTGGGGGACGCCCTTCTGCCGGGTGATGCGGCCGACGAACAGGACGTACGGGCGGGAGCGGTCGAGGCCGATCCGGTCCAGGGCGTCGGTACCGGGGTCGGGCCGGTAGAGCGTGGTGTCGATGCCGTTGTGCACGACGTGGACGCGGGCGGGGTCCAGGGCCGGGTAGCAGCCGAGGATGTCCTCGCGCATGGCGCCGGACACGGCGACCACCGCGTCGGCGGCCTCGACGGCGGTGCGTTCGGCCCAGCCCGACAGGGCGTAGCCGCCGCCGAGCTGCTCGGCCTTCCAGGGGCGCAGCGGCTCCAGGGAGTGGGCGGTCACCACGTGCGGGATGCCGTACAGGAGCTTGGCGAGGTGGCCGCCGAGATTCGCGTACCAGGTGTGGGAGTGGACCAGCTCGCGGCCCTCCAGGGCGGCGGTCATCGCGAGGTCCACGGAGAAGGTGCGCAGCGCGTCGTTGGCCCCGTCGAGCACCGGCCAGGAGCGGTGGCGCAGCACGCCGTCGGCGCGGCCCTCGCCCCAGCAGTGCACGTCCAGATCGACGAGGCGGGCGAGTTCGCGGGCGAGGAACTCGACGTGGACGCCCGCGCCGCCGTACACGTCCGGCGGGTACTCCCGGGTCAGCAGGCCCACACGCACCCGGAACCTCCCGTGCTCGGCGGCTGGTTCCCCTCATGGTCACCCAGACGCGGCCCCTGGGGAAGAGCGCGTGGGGTGTGGAGGCCGGGAAGGGTGCGGGGACCCACGGGGGAGGCGGGTGGATCAGTCCGGCTCCGGACCGCGCGGGGGGGGCCACGGAGCGCGGTGGCAGCAGGCCCCCTAGGGGGCGGGGTAAGGGGCCGGGCTCTCGGCTCGCCCACCTTGGGGAGGACGGCGCCGCCGTCATACTCCATCGGCAGTAGGACCCAATGAGTGCTCAGGGACGACGACGGGAAGAGCCCGAGACGGCATCGTGTTGTCCATGGAAGACGACCGTACGCCGCGCCGGGCCAGGAGCCCCCGCCTCCCGCAGAGGAGCAGCCGATGAGCGCCCTCGCGTTGTCCGTGCTGCTGTCGCTCGTCTCCGCCGTGGCCTACGCGGGCGGAGCGATCGTCCAGGAGCAGGTCGCGGCGTCCTCGCCGGGTGTCCAGTACGCCCCGCTGCGCCGGCCCGGCTGGTGGGCGGCGGTCGCGCTCAACGGCCTCGGCGGCCTGCTGCACGTCGTGGCCCTCGCCCTCGGCCCGCTGAGCCTGGTGCAGCCGCTGGGCGCGCTCACCATCGTGTTCGCCCTGCCGATGGCGGCGATGTTCGTGGGCCGCAAGGCCGGCTCGGCGGCCTGGCGGGGCGCTCTGATGGCGACGGTCGGTCTCGCGGGTCTGCTGTCCCTGGTCGGCGCGTCCGACGCGCAGTCGCTGGACAGCGCGCAGCGGGTCGGGGTGGCCGTGGTCACCGGTGCTGTGGTCGCGGCCCTGATGATCGCCGGCCGGGCCGCGCACCGGCACCCCGCGGTGCGCAGCATCCTGCTGGCGACCGCCTCCGGCATAGCCTTCGGGATGTCGTCGGTCTTCACCAAGACGGTCGCGGTCGACTGGGCGGGCGGGGTGACGGCCTCCGACCTGCCGTCCCTGGCGGTGATCGGCGTGCTCGCCACGGCCGGCATGCTGCTGTCGCAGGCTTCCTACCGGGGCGCGGGTCTCGCGGCCCCGCTGGCCATGCTGACGGTCGTCAATCCGGTGGTGGCCGCGGTGGTCGGCATCACGATGTTCGGCGAGACCTTCCGCTACGGCACGGCCGGCACGGTGCTGGCCCTGGGCTGCGGTGTGGTGGCCGCGGGCGGACTGATCCTGCTGACGACGGAGCGGATCGCGCGGGAGGCGGCCGAGGAGGCTCCGCCCGTTCCGGCGGCGGCCGGTCCGGTGCCGGGACGGGTGTCGGTCGAGGACGGGCTCACCGCCGGAACGCCGGTCGAGGCTGATGCGCCCTTCGGGCGGGCGGCGGTCGAAGCGCCCTTCGTGCGGGACGCACCGGTCGAGGACCGGTGCGTGCGGCGCGGGCGAGGGCAGGAGGCCGCCGCGCCGGCCGGCCCGCCGACCGACCGGGTCTTCCTGCCCTCGCCCGTGTCACCGCCGGTGCCCGACACCGTGCCCGCCGAGGAGACGTACGACGACCGGGACCCGGCGGCGGACGACCGCACGGGCCTCTCCTACGGTCCCTTCTTCGGCGCCTTCGTCCCGCCGACGGTGCTCGACCGGCACCGGGTGCGGATCAGATCCTGACGCCGCCGGCCCGCAGATACGCCAGCGGGTCGACGTCAGAGCCGAAGCCGGGCCCCGTCCGCACCTCGAAGTGCAGGTGCGGGCCCGAGCTGTTGCCGGTGGAGCCCGAGCGCCCGATCCGCTGTCCGGCGCCCACCGACTGACCGTCCTTGACGGAGATCGCCGAGAGGTGCGCGTACTGCGAGTAGCGGCCGTCGCCGTGCCGGACGACCACCTGGTACCCGTAGGAGCCGCCCCAGCCCGCGCTGACGACACGGCCCGCCGCGACCGACTTGACCGAGGTGCCGGTGGGGACGGGGAAGTCGACGCCGGTGTGGTAGCCCTTCGACCAGGAGGAGCCCGCCTGGCGGTACGGCGTACCGGCGGAGGCGTCGACGGGCGCGACGATGCCGCGCCCGGCGGAGGCCTGGCCGTCGGAGGAGGCTTGCTTCTGGGGTCTCTGCTGCTTCTCCTGCTTCTGCTTCTTTTCCTGCTTCTGTTGCTTCTGTTGCTTCTGTTGCTTCTGTTGCTTCTGTTGCTTCTGCTGAGGCTTGGCGGGTGCCCGCTCGGTCGCCTTGGCCCCTGCCTCGGGCTTCTCCGCCGTCCTCGACTCGGAGCGGGACGCCGTGGCGGTCCCCTCGCCGCGCACCGCCAGGCGCTGGCCCGGGAGGATCAGGTCGGGGTCGGCGCCGATCGCGGCACGGTTGGCGTCGTACAGTCCCTGCCAGCCGCCGCGCACCCGCTCGCTGTCGGCGATGCCGGACAGGGTGTCGCCGGTGACCACCGTGTACATCCGGGCCTGGCCGGCCCGGGACTGCGGTGTGGTCTGGGGCTGGACGTCCTTCGCCGAGCCGGACTTGCCGGTGGACTTGCCGGTGGACGTGCCGGTGGACGGCTCGGTGCCCCCGGACGGACGGATGTCGGGCGCGTCGCCGCCCCGGGCCAGTCCGGCGCGCTGCGAGCACACCGGCCAGGCACCGGGGCCCTGCCCGTCGAGCACCTTCTCCGCCACGGCGATCTGCTGGTCCTTGGTGGCCAGGTCCGCACGCGGGGCGTACTCGGTGCCGCCGAACGCCTCCCACGTGGACTGGGTGAACTGCAACCCGCCGTAGTAGCCGTTGCCGGAATTGATGTCCCAGTCATTGGTCGACTCGCAGGCGGCGACCTTGTCCCAGGTCTCCACGTCGGCCGCGTGCGCCGTGCCGGTACCGATGAGCGGGAGCGCCAGTCCCGCGCCGCCCGCGGTGACGGTGAGTGAGGCGCGGTTGATCCTGTTCGGCTGATACCGGCGGTGCCGGCCGCGTACGGCCATGGAAATCCCCCTCGACACTGCGTCAGGAGGGGCAAAAGTATGCGCTGCTAATAGGCCATGACAAGACGGCAATCGGCCGGTTGGTCACTCCAAGTGGCCGGGAACAGGCGGGCGTTGGCCGGATGCGGGATCCGCCCCCTGAGGCTCCCGGCACCTCGCGTGCGTACTGTTGTCCGCCGGCTTCAGGAGGTGCGACCGGCGTACCGGCACGTCAGGATGGTCGAGCGGCGCAACCGGCGATACTGGCGGGCACGACCGGCACCACAGACACCAAGGTCATTAGGAGCCACCCAATGAGCACGACAGCGCAGATCGGCGTCACGGGGCTCGCGGTCATGGGCCGCAACCTCGCCCGCAACTTCGCCCGCAACGGCTACACGGTCGCGGTGCACAACCGGACCGCGTCGCGCACGCACGCGCTGGTGGAGGAGTTCGGGAGCGAGGGGGACTTCGTCGCGGCCGAGACCGCCGAGGAGTTCGTGGCGGCGCTGGAGCGCCCGCGACGCCTGGTGGTCATGGTGAAGGCCGGTGACCCGACCGACGCGGTGATCCGGGAGTTCGCCCCGCTGCTGGAGCCCGGCGACATGATCATCGACGGCGGCAACGCCCACTTCGCGGACACCCGCCGCCGGGAACGCGAGCTGCGTGAGCAGGGCATCCACTTCGTCGGCACCGGCATCTCGGGCGGCGAGGAGGGCGCGCTGCACGGCCCGAGCATCATGCCGGGCGGCTCGAAGGAGTCGTACGGCGCGCTCGGCCCGATGCTGGAGAAGATCTCCGCGAAGGCGGCGGACGGTGCGCCCTGTGTGACGCACGTCGGTCCCGACGGTGCCGGGCACTTCGTGAAGATGGTGCACAACGGCATCGAGTACGCCGACATGCAGCTGATCGGCGAGGCGTACCAGCTGCTGCGCGACGTCGCCGGCTACTCCCCCGCGCAGATCGCGGACATCTTCCGCACCTGGAACACCGGCCGCCTCGACTCGTACCTGATCGAGATCACCGCCGAGGTGCTGTCGCACGTGGACGCGGCCACGGGCAAGCCGTTCGTGGACGTCGTGGTCGATCAGGCGGAGCAGAAGGGCACGGGCCGCTGGACGGTGCAGATCGCGCTGGACCTGGGCGTGCCGGTGTCCGGCATCGCGGAGGCCGTCTTCGCCCGTTCCCTGTCCGGGCACGCGGCGCTGCGGGACGCCTCGCGCGGCCTGGCGGGCCCCACGGCGTCGCCGCTGGGCGAGGCGGATGCGGCCGCTTTCGCCGACCGGGTGGAGCAGGCGCTGTACGCGTCGAAGATCGTGTCGTACACGCAGGGCTTCCACGAGATCGCGGCGGGCAGCGAGGAGTACGGCTGGGACATCGACCTGGGCTCCGTCTCCGCGATCTGGCGCGGCGGCTGCATCATCCGGGCGGCGTTCCTGGACCGCATCCGGGCCGCGTACGACGCCCGGGCCGATCTGCCCAGTCTGCTGTCGGACAAGACGTTCGCGCAGGAGATCGCCGACGCCCAGGACGACTGGCGCGAGGTCCTGGTCGCGGCGACCCGGCAGGGCGTGCCGACGCCCGGCTTCGCCGCGGCCCTCGCCTACTACGACGCCCTGCGCGCCGAGCGGCTCCCGGCCGCGCTGACGCAGGGCCAGCGGGACTTCTTCGGCGCGCACACGTACCGGCGCACCGACCGGGACGGCGCGTTCCACACGCTGTGGGGCGGGGACCGGTCGGAGGTCACCGCGTAGGCGTACGTCCCCGGCGACGGCGGGGCGCACGGGGGCGGCGGGCGACCGGTGGGGTCGCCCGCCCCCGCGTGGTGCGGGTGCAGCGC